>NZ_JAHPYJ010000015.1:0-81281 GCF_019041935.1 Erysipelatoclostridium sp. MSK.7.34 | reverse complement strand
GCATAATTTTTTTAAAACTAAATTTAAACGTGTCCAGAAAACTGGGTACACATCATTTTTTGGGGTTCACTTCATAAGTTGGTCGTTTTAAATAACTTCATCAATTAAGCCGTATTCAAGCGCTTCATCAGGTTCTAAAAAGTGATCACGATCAGTATCGATAACAATTTTATCTATGGGCTGATTTGTATTTTTACTAAGAATTAAATTTAATTTTTCCTTTTGTTTTAAGATTCGTTTGGCACTAATTTCAATATCACTCGCTTGTCCTTCAAAAGCTCCTAATGGCTGATGAATCATAATTTCACTATTAGGTAAACTACAACGCTTACCTTTAGCTCCGGCACTGAGTAAAAAGGCAGCCATACTAGCAGCCATCCCAATTACGATTGTTGAAACGTCACATTTGATAAAGTTCATTGTATCATAGATTGCCATTCCCGCATTGATACTGCCACCTGGGGAATTAATATACATAAAAATATCAGCATTGTTATCTAATGATTCTAAATAGAGAAGCTGACCAACAATACTGCTGGACATCTTATCATCAATAGTACCGGTTAATAAGATGATCCGGTCTTCTAATAGTCGTGAATATATATCATAAGCATATTCACGTTGGTTTGTTTTTTCAATTACTGTAGGAACTAAATGCATTATCTTACCTCCACATTTAAGTATAGTAATTAAAATAATAATTATTCATTTAAGCCTATAAAAGGCAAGAAAGATTGCGGTAAAACTAGGCTTATAAAAGTCACTAAATTTATATTATAAAAGAATAATGTTAGATTTTGTTCCATTAAAGTTAAATTTATGAATCTTTTGTGAAATATTTAATTTTTTTCAATGAAACCCGTTACATTAGTTGCTTTTCTTGCCTTTCTGGAATATAATATGAGCATAAAGAACATTCAAGGAGGAATATAAAGAATGGCAGTAAAAGTAGCAATTAACGGATTTGGACGTATCGGACGTCTTGCATTCAGACAAATGTTTGGTGCTGAAGGATATGAAGTTGTAGCAATCAACGATTTAACTGATCCTAAAATGTTAGCACATTTATTAAAATATGATTCAGCACAAGGTAGATATGCATTAGCTGATAAAGTTGAAGCTGGTGAAAATTCAATCACTGTTGATGGAAAAGAAATTAAAATCTATAGTGAAGCAGATGCTTCTAAATTACCTTGGGGTGAAATCGGTGTAGATGTAGTATTAGAATGTACTGGTTTCTATGTATCTAAAGCTAAATCTCAAGCTCATATTGATGCAGGAGCTAAAAAAGTTGTTATCTCTGCACCAGCAGGAAATGACTTACCAACAGTTGTATTCGGAGTAAACGAAAATATCTTAACTGCTGATGATACAATCATCTCTGCAGCATCTTGTACAACTAACTGTTTAGCACCAATGGCTAACGCTTTAAATAACTTAGCTAAAATTAAATCTGGTATCATGTTAACAGTACATGCTTACACAGGTGACCAAATGGTATTAGACGGACCTCATAGAAAAGGTGACTTAAGAAGAGCTCGTGCAGCTGCAGTAAATATCGTACCTAACTCAACTGGTGCAGCAAAAGCTATCGGATTAGTTATCCCTGAATTAAACGGAAAATTAATTGGTTCTGCTCAACGTGTACCTGTTCCTACTGGATCAACTACAATCTTAACTTCAGTTGTTGAAGGTGAAGTTACAGTTGAAGAAGTAAATGCAGCTATGAAAGCAGCAGCTACTCCATCATTTGGATATACTGAAGAACAATTAGTTTCTTCTGATATTATTGGAATTAACTATGGTTCATTATTTGATGCAACTCAAACTATGGTTAAACCAATGGACAACGGAACTACTGAAGTTCAAACAGTTGCTTGGTATGATAATGAAAATTCATATACTTCTAACATGGTTAGAACAATCAAATATTTCGCTGAATTATCTAAATAATTAATTGAAACTTGATGCAAAAGCTGGTCATTGATCAGCTTTTTTCTTATGGAGGATATTATTGTGATCAAACGAGTTGGAATTATTGGGATGGGTGCTTTAGGAATGTTATATGGAGATTTTATTGCAAAAAACATTACTAGAGAAGCAGTGA
The DNA here is from genome assembly GCF_019041935.1 of Erysipelatoclostridium sp. MSK.7.34. Taxonomy (NCBI): domain Bacteria; kingdom Bacillati; phylum Bacillota; class Erysipelotrichia; order Erysipelotrichales; family Coprobacillaceae; genus Thomasclavelia; species Erysipelatoclostridium sp. MSK.7.34. The sequence continues at coordinate 79,174 of NZ_JAHPYJ010000015.1, read as the reverse complement.
CATTTATAGTTGATGAAAAAAGGAAAAAAGCATATCAGGAAACTGTATTTACAATAAATGGTGAGAAAGTTTTATTTAATTTAGTTGAGTATTTTAATGCCGTTCCATTTGATTTAATAATCATAGCAGTAAAAGGGACTGCTTTAGAGGAAGCAATAAAGGAAATTAAGAAATGTGTTGATAAAAATACAATAATAATTTCTGTTTTAAATGGGATTGACAGTGAAAAGGTTATTAGTGAATACTATGGGAGAGAAAAAGTAATTTATGCGGTTGCTCAGGGAATGGATGCAATGAAGTTTGGAACATCTCTAAAGTACACTAAAGAAGGACAGCTCTTATTGGGAATCACTGATTTCAAGCAAAAAGATAAGTTGGATAAGCTTACTAGCTTCTTCGATCAAGCAAAAATTAATTATGAAGTTAAAGGCGATATTTTACATAGTATGTGGGCTAAATTCATGTTGAATGTTGGGATAAATCAGACTTGTATGGCATATAATACCAATTATAGTGGTGCTTTAATGCCGGGGGAAGCAAATGATACCTTGATTGCAGCAATGAAGGAAATTATTGAGTTGTCACATTACGAGGGAGTTGATCTAACTGAAACGGATTTGAAGCATTATATTGAGATAATTAGGACTTTGGATCCTCTGGGTTTACCATCAATGGCTCAAGATGCAAAAGTACGTCGTTACAGTAAAGTTGAAATGTTTGCTGGAACAGTAATTTCTTTGGCATCAAAGCATAAACTAAAAGTACCAACAAATGAATTTTTATATAAGCGAATAAGGGGCATTGAAAATAGTTATTAAAATGAATATTTAATGCTGCTAAGAAATTATAAAGAAAGAGGAGTATTAATTATGGCTAAATTTGGATATGTTAAAATCGTCTCAGGACAAGCAGCAAGACGAATTGGAAGGTTTATTGGCTGGGATGAAAAAGGGGTTAAAGCAAAAGTGGCTTTTGGTTATGATACTGATATTTTACCATATACTAATTATCATTTTTTTAGCGTCAATAGCATTACTAACAATATTACAAAACAGGACTTAGTCGATCGATATTTTGAACTTTCCCAAGCCTTAAAAGCAATTGATTTACGTGCACACCCTAAAATAAAGAAATATACAGCTGAACATACAAGTATAATTACTGAATGTAATTTGGTTCGGCATTTACTTCAAGTTTTTTTTGATTTAAAAAATCTAACTTTAAAAAATAAAGAAAAAAATATTACTTTATTAACTAATACAAGTAACATAATGTGGATAAATGAATTTGCTTTAGAATTAGAGATTCGTGGGTTTCAAGTTGGAATTCTTAATCATGAAATTATTAAAGATAATTTTAATGATGAACTTAAATATGCATTAGAGGTTTGTGATCATTATATTTTTATTGAAGAATACAATCATCAGGAATTAAAATATATAAAAGAAAATCTTAGTAGCGTTTATCAAAGTCTTACTGTAGTTGTTGAAACAGCTGTAGATGAGGACTATGAAAATGGTTATCTTTATTTTGATGAACCATTTACTGATCGGTTTGAGCAATCATTACAGCGTTTGGTTGAGCGCTTAGAAAGTCCAGAGACATATAGTCAGATATAATAAAAAGAAATCCCTTTACTCGTTTTGATATGGATTATCCAGTACATATCATTTTATTTGAATAAAGGGTTATTTTTTATAATAAATTTGCCATTAATGGTGCAATGATTACAGTTAATAATCCAGCAATAACAATTGATAAACTACTCATAGCTCCTTCAATTTCTCCAAATTCTAAAGCTTTTGATGTTCCAATCGCATGGGCACTATTACCAAGGGCTAAACCGATTGCAACAGGATGCTTAATTTTAAATAATTTACAAATACTTTTAGCAATGATAGCACCAAGGATACCAGTAATAATAACAATTCCAACTGTAATGGTTGAATTACCGCCTAGTTTATCAGAAACACCAATTGCGATTGCTGTTGTAATTGATTTTGGTAAAAGTGAATAATAAATTACAGGATCGGCTTTCATAATTAAACACATTATAAAAATGGAAACAATTCCGGCAAGACAACCACTAAATAAACTGATTAAAATAGCATCTAAATGTTTAATTAATATTTGCACTTGTTTATAAAGTGGTACCGCCAAACAAACAGTAGCTGGGGTCAATAAAAAAGTAATGAATTGAGCTCCCTTATTATATGTATCAAAATCAATATCAAAAATGATTAATATACCAATTGAAATAACAGCACTGATCAATAAAGGATTAAAAATTGGGTAGGGCAATAATTTTCTTATTTGAACTGCAATCCAATATGATAATAGACTGATAACAATCCCAAAATATACTGTTTCAAGCAAAAAACTATCCATTATCATTATCCTCCTTTCGTTCAATGATTACTTGTGCAACTTTTCCTGTAACGATCATAACAACGATGGTACTAATTAAAGTGACAATTCCAATAACTAGGAGATCTTTAATAATAGCATTACCAACGTTGATTAGACTAACAGCAGAAGGAACAAATAAAACGGGCATGATTAAGATCAGCCAATCAGCTACTTCCTCGATTTGATTTAATTTAATTACTCTAGTAAATAAACAAATTAGCATTATTGCTAAACCATAAACGCTTGCCGGTATTGGCAATGGCAATAACAATCCCAACAATTCCCCAATAAATGAGATTGTCATAATAATTAAAAATTGATGTACATACTTCACACTATCCCTCTTTTCTTGTAGATTATAGCACTAAAATAAAAATTATTAAATCTCTAATATCAATGTTATCGTTTTCAATTAAAATAAAAAATATCTGGTCTTTAAAAGCTGCTAATTTTAAAGACTATTTAATATAAATATTAAAAATTATTGACGTTATAGTTATAGAAAAGTATACAGTTTGATGAAAAAGATGGTATTGATATGAATAACGAATATTTTATTAGATTGATTTGATGATATTATGATGTAGTAAACCTTTTATAATTATAATGAAGGGATAATAATTTTGAAAACAAGTTTTCTTTGTACTATCAAATTTTAGAATATTATTAGATAAAGAGTATTATTGATCGTTTTTTGAAAAAATGTTTCTATGGAAAGAATAATTGTTATATGATATTTAGCGAGATATTGCTAACTCAATAAATAAAGATAATACGCTGTTTTTGGGTGCATATCTAAGAAAATGTTAAAAAATTCCTACTTTCGAGTCTGCAACTCTAAAAATAGGAATCTAATTAAAAAGTTATTTTTCTTGATTTATAAGCAGTTGTTCAAATTCTTTGATTGGTCGTGGCTTAGAAAAGATATATCCTTGGATCATATCACAATCAATCATTTTTAAAAATTCCAATTGGCTTGGGGTTTCGACACCTTCAGCAACTGTTTTAATATTAATAGTTTTAGCCATTTCAACAATAGCTTTGATGATTTCTTGACTTCTTTGAATATCATAACTGTTGATTAAGAAAAGCCGGTCTAATTTTATGACTTCAAATGGTAAGTCTTTTAAAGAATTTAATGATGAGTAACCTGAACCAAAATCGTCGATTGAACAAGTAAAGCCATTATTTTGTAGTTCAATGATAATGTTTCTAATTCTTTCAATATTATCAAGTAAAATGTTTTCGGTTATTTCTAATTCAACTAATTTATCAGGTAAACTATATTTATTTTTTATTTTACTGTAGCGTTCAATAAAGTCATCTTGATAAAGATGTAATCTAGAAATATTAATCGATATAGGAACATTTGGCAGGTTTTCGATAATTCGTTGATAGAGAAACTTACAAACACTTTCAAATATATATTCATCCATTTTAAGAATAAAGCCATTTTGTTCAAAGATTGGAATGAATTCACCAGGCATAATGAGATTTCCTGATGGCTCAAGCCAACGAACTAGAGCTTCAGCTCCTAACATGACTTGTCCATTTGGCGCATACTTTGGTTGTAGATAGAATGTAAATTCGTTATTCAGTAAAGCGGACTCCATGTTATTTTCAATCTCTACTTTTCTAATCATTTGATCATGCATTTTAGAATTATAGAAGTAATAGTTATTGGTTTGGCCAGGTATATATGCATTTAAAGCGAGGTGACTACAGTCAATTAGACCATCAATACCTGAGATTGTTTGATCATCTTCATAGCAGCATATACCAATTTTAACTATAGTATTATTTTTATTATCAAGTGATTCTAAAAGATTACAAAATTTTTGATTGATTTCTTGGCATAAGTTTTCCAGTTCGGTTTTATCATGATATGACTGCATGATTAAAAAATTATCGGCATTTACTCGGCACGTAAGTCCTGGGGCTATGACCAATTTTTTTAAAATATTTGCCAGCTGCGTTAAGATCTTATCACCATATTTATAACCATATAATTCATTAATTATTTTAAAGTCATTAATATCTAAATACAGAACTGCAAGAAGAGTATGATTACGTTCCAAAAATAATTTTTCCCCCTCTGTTTTAAACTTTTGATAATTATAGAGCATGGTCAAATGATCATAAAAAGCTAAGTTCTCTAACATTCTTTTGTGTTTACGGCTATCACGGATATATAGCAAAACAACACAGCTGATTGCACCAGCAATACCACTACATAAAATTATGGAGGAAATAATAATGTTATTGGCCTGCTTCATGATTACACTATTAGGAATAATTGAAATAATAAACCAGTGATTGTTTTGTTGTAATGGAACATAGCAAAATACATTGGAACTATCTTGATAATTAAATAAGGCAACACCTTTATCTCTTTTAGATAAAGATGCTTTAAATGATTCAATGGTTTTTGCATCATTACCAGACAGATCGATTAAATCAAATAAGTTTTTAAAAGTACGATTTGAGTTACGATGTTTGGAACGAATTAAAATTTCACCATTATCTTTAACAATATATGAAAAACCTAAATCGTTATAAAACGAAAGTGAGAAGTTTTCAATAATAAAACTTAATTGAGTTTCTTTGACAATGACACTTTGACTATCGCTTGTTTTTACATAAGTTGCAAAAGTCTTAATACCTGTTTTTGAATTAAGATAGGGCTCTAAAAATCCTTGTGAATTATTATCAGCTTTTATTTGCTGAAACAACTGTTCATCACCTAACGGATAATTACCATTTTCATCATAGTAGCAGTCATTGGTATAGTCGATATATAAATATTTAGCTTCTTCACGATTAGATAGATGCTGGAGATACTGCGGAATCTTAGTTTGTAGATAGGCAATATTAGTAAGGATGTTTTGGGAGTTAGTCATTTCTTTAGTCATATAGACATTAAAGGCTTTTTCCTCCTGAGAGGTTGTTTCTAAAATATCATTGATTGACTTATCCCAAAGAGAATCTTGAACATAATTAACATAAATGAACATGGAAAAAACAACAAAAATCACAGCACTAATTCCCCTGACAATCATTAACGATATTTTTTTATTTTTCATTGGAATCATCCTCACTGTTCATAATTTTTGATTATTTCTAATGCACTATCAATACTGTTTCCTGTTAATAATTGGGTGATTCCGTCATGGGTAAGTGACCAAAGGGGAAGATTTATATTTGAATCACTGCCTAGAATTGTTTTCTCTGAGGTTAAATAAGGGCTTAATTCTTGAATCTTAGGATCATCAGCAATACGTTGTTCTTTCAGAGGACTAAAAGAGGACTGACTATTTACAAATTTCCACATCACATCTTCTTGACTTAAATATTCAATAAATTTTTTTGCTTCAGTAATATGTGGACCTTTAGCATTAATACATACACGGGTATCAATATTTGAAACTAGAATTGCTCCATCGTCTAAAATTGGATAAGGGTAAACTTTAAAATTTAAATCTGGTGAACTTTTTTCAACTCGAACAGAGGCCCAGGCACCAGTTAACATAAAAGGATTTTTATTTTCTTCAAACTGTATTAGATCGTCTGCAGTTTTTTCTGTTTTTAAAGTTGTGGCTGCATCAATGAATTTATTGTCGATTAACTGTTTAACATATTGATATCCTTCTTTAAGATAATTACAAAGAATGCTAGGATCTTGATTTAGTGAAGCGATTATTCTATCCTTTTCAGGTGATTGATAGATGGGATAAAGACCTTTAGCAAGAGCAATTGTTTTTAGAGAAATATCATTATTAGCGATGATCGGAGTAATTCCTTGCTCAATAAAATATTGACAAACAGCCATAAATTCTTGATTATTTTTAGGAACTGACTGATGATGTTTTTCTAGTAAATCAAGATTGCAATATAATCCAAATGCTGAAATAGAAGTTGGAATATAGGGGATCGTATTATCTGGTTGCACCATTTGTTCCAATGAGTTTGTGTTAAAGTTTTTTATTGTTTTTAGCTTTGATAAATCTTCAAAATAATTATAATTAGTTAATTGCTGTAAATTATCTTCATCGATCATAAAAATGTCATCATAGTTATTAGAGGCCAAACGTTTTTTTAGTATCTCATAATACTCAGTTCCTTTCACACTTTCATAGGTAATGGTAATATTGGGATTTTTATCCATATAAGCTTGTAAAATTTCTTCGATTGCAACAACATTAATTGCTTCCGTTTTATATCCATAAAAATTTAGTTCAATCTGATCATTATTATTTGTATCAACAATATTTATTGATTTAGCTTGACAGCTGGTATTAAAAATTATTAATAAAAAGACTAATAAGTAATGAAAGAGGGATATTATCTTTGCTTTCATGCTCATTTCCCTCCTTTGTTTTCTAACTTTAATTATAGCATAGTAAATTTTAAATAGGATATAAATATAACATAACGATCATATATTATTTGGATAATTATCGCCTAAAATAAAAAAGGACAAGTATTGTAGTGAACTACAAAATTTGTCCTTTAAAATATCTATTATTTACTAACACGTCTAATTGTACTTATTCTACTATAGTAATATGATCCTGGTTCAATTGAAGATACTTTAACATAAGCTTTTGGATTATCACCGTGTGTTGATGAATCACCACCACCGGCATGAACCATTGATCTGGAACCATCGCTGTTTACAACAATGATTCCAATATGATAAGCTGGACTACCAAAACATACTAAATCACCAGTTTTAGAGTTTGCAAAACTTACAGCTGACCATTTTCTGGAGTAACCAGCAGCAGTATCTCGACCACCACTAACACCTGCTTGTTTTAATGACCAATATACTAAACCAGAACAGTCAAAGTATGTGGGACCTTGAGCTCCCCACCAATAACGCGATCCTAATTTAGCATAAGCAGCAGCATAGATTTTTTCACCAAGATTATCTGATGTGCTAGAATCATTATTATTGTTTCCGCCATTGTTGTTATTTCCAGAATCGCTATTGTTATTATTGTTGTTGTTACCACCGGAATTATTATTGTTTCCACCATTATCAGGTTTTGGAGGCGGTGGTGTAGGAGTTGGAGTTTCATATGCTTCTTCATTAAATTTTTTAATTGCAGCATCCAGGGTTTCAGTCATTTCACCATAATCATAAATCGTGTTTTGAGTAGATGCAATTGATTTGTTTTGTTCCTCTAACAAAGCTGTATATTTTGTTTTTAATGTTTTTTGTTCTTCTTGCTGAATAACTAAAGTGGCTTTAGCTTCTTCTAAAATAGTTTGTTGTTGTTCAACTTCTTTTCTTTGTTTATTAAGTTCTTCAATCAACTCTTTATCACTTTGTGTAAGTTCGTTATAACCGTCGATTCTTGAGAACATTTCCGTGAAGTTGCTTGCACCAAAAATAAAGTTAATATATGTATTTTCATTTGCATAAGATTGCATTGCATACATACGATCTTTTAATAATTGAGTATTCTTTTCAATACTTGCTTGAAGATTGGCAATAGTTGTATTTAAATACTCAATTTCAGCTTCTTTATCGCTGATTTGTTTATTAACTTCATCTAATTGTTTTTGAACGCTTTCTAGTGTTGTTTTAGTGTCACTAGCAGCCTCTTTTTGTTCGGCCAATTTTTTAGTTAATTCAGAATTTTTAGTTTTAAGATACTTGTTGAATGCTTCACAAGTTGATTTGTTACTACTAGATAAATTCGAAGATGAGCATAATGTCATATATTTACTTTCATTACCATCAAATTCATCGGCTGCCACAGGGGCTGCATAATAACATGCACTTGTTACTATTGTCAGCGTTAAAGCTGTAGATATAACTTTTTTTATTTTCATACAATCACCTCGATACATAGTAATTATCCTATATTTTTCTTAATAAGTAAATACTAATTTAGATTTTTTCTAAGGATATAAAGCTAATTTTCTAAAAAACATCACATTTGTTATGGAAATAATGAAATTAATTTATGAATTTCATATATATGTGATAAAAAAGATGAGCAAGCTTGCTCATCTAATTGTATTAATACAATCTACGAACGTCATACCATTCTTTTTGCCAATATGAATAACCAAGATCCGCTACTTGAACAGGTTTACCTGTTTGTGGAGCATGAACCATGTTACCACCACCGATATAAATACCGACATGGTGAATTCCGCTGGTACTTCCATTACTGCTAAATAAGATGATATCTCCGGCCTGCATGTTATTACGAGAAACAGATACACCTTTACTAGCTAGCGATTTGGTATTATTAGAACCAATGTTGACACCTGATTGATAATAAGCCCAGTTGACTAAACCTGAGCAGTCAAATGCAGTGTGGTTTGGATTAGCGATTTCAGACATGCTGTGACATCCACCCCATACATACATATAACCAACGCGAGTTAAAGCCTTTTGTGCAATTGCGTTTCCAACTGCAGAATCACCAGAAACAACGCTTCCGCCAGAAACTTGTGATTTTTCAGTAGCAGCTAATAGTGCAGCGATATTATCAGTGATTTTTTGACTTGAATCGGCCGCTTGAGCAGCTGCTTTTTCTTGCGCAATCAAATCAGCGTTTTGTTTTTCAAATAGAGCTTGATATTCTTGTTGTAGTGCCTGCTTTGATGATTTTTGACTTTCAATATTAGCTTTGGCAGTAACAACCGTAGCTTTTTGTGTTTCTACTTGTTCTTTTTCATCAGCTAGTTGTGCAACTAATTCATCATCATATGATGTTATTTCATTAACGCTGTCAATTCGGGCAAACATATCAGTGAAGCTAGAAGCCCCGAAGATAAAGTCAATATATGAATTATTGTTATTGTATGATTGCATTGAATACATACGTTCTTTTACTTCTTCTTCTTTTTTAGCTATACTTGCTTCTAAATTTGAAATTGAAGTTTGTAAATATTCAATTTCTTTTTGTTTTTCAGCAATTTGATCATTTAATGCACTAATTTCACTTGAGATACTATTCAAACTATTTTGAGTATCAGATACTTTGCTTTTTGAATCACTTACTTGAGATTTCAATTCTTTATTTTTATTTTTCAAGTATGTATTGAATTCTTTACAAGTGTTCAAGTTATTAGTTGAAAGATTTGAAGATGAGCATAATTTCATGTACTTATCTTCTTGCCCGGAAAAATCAGTTGCCTGAACAGGAGTGGGAATAGTTACTAATGAAAGCATTGTACAGACTCCTAAGGCAGTGACGAATACTTTTTTCATTTCATCGACCTCCAATTTATATATATTATTTAGTTTTATATTCAGTTTTAAAGATGGCGTATTTAATCCATACCAATGTGATTATAACATAATATTCATTGTTTCGCATTAAAATGATAAAAAAGTCTAGAAAGTCACACATTTTTGACAATTGCTCATATATTATTAATGGAGGTGGAAGAATGACGACACATGGAATTGATGTCTCACAATATCAGGGGGTAATTGATTGGGAAATTGTTCAAGATCGAGTTGATTTTGCAATTCTTAGATGTGGTTTTGGTCAAGATCGAACAGATCAAGATGATCGTTTGTTTAAAAGAAATGCAGACGAGTGTACACGATTAGGAATACCGTTTGGTGTTTACTTATATTCATATGCTAAAAATAGTAGTGATGCTAGAGGGGAAGCACAACATGTTTTACGTCTAGTGAAAAACTATAAGATGGCATATCCAGTGTATTATGATTTAGAAGATAATAATACGACTGGAAAGCAATCAAATGATGTGATTGCAAATATCGCTAAAACATTTGCTGATGAATTAGAAGCCAATGGATATTATGTTGGGATGTATGCTTCACTATACTGGTGGAACACTAAATTAACGGATCCGATTTTTGATAATTATACACGGTGGGTTGCTAACTATGCTGCTGAGTTAAATTATGATAAACCGTATGATATGTGGCAATATAGTTCGACTGGATGGGTTCAAGGGGTACCAACAATTGTTGATATGAATTATTGTTATGCTGATTTTCCAGCTATTATTAAACGTGCAGGTAAGAATAATTTTGATATTGATACAGCAGTGGAACAATATAAATTAGGTGATACAGTAAGATTTAGCTATGTCTTTTTAACTAGTGAATCTTCTAATCCGTTACGGCCATATCGTAATGTTGGAAAGATAACTCGAATTGTAAAAAATACTCGAAATCCTTATTTAATAGGTAATGATCAAGGCTGGGTCAATGACCAGGTAATTGAAGGTAGGGTAAGCTATTTGTCAAATCCTAATTATGTTGGAGATAGTTTAGTTGGAGCCCTTCAGCAAATTAATGTTGATACAAGTTTTGAAAATCGACAACATTTAGCAAAACTTAATGGAATTACTAATTATGTAGGTAGTGCGGCGCAAAATTTACAATTATTGCAATTATTAAAAGAAGGAAAACTAATTAGTTAGATTATCTAACTAATTTAGTTTCCCATTCTTTTAAAACCTTGATATGCAGTTCTTCATCTTCAATGATTCGATTTAAAATCGCAACAATATAGGGATCTTTGATGACGCTAGCTTGATACATATACTTATCAATTGCCTGATATTCAGCGTCTATTGCTGTTTTTAGTACTTCCTCTAGTGAATTAGGATAATTTAAATATGATGGTGACCAATAAGTACATTGATCATTTAGACAGCTCCACCAGCGGGGGTCTAAACCTAATTCTAAGGCAAGGGTCATGAAGATGTCTAAATGATGCATCTCGACCATAGAAATATTTAAAAATGTTTTTTTTAGTTCTAAAAAATCTTCGCCAGCAATACTATGGTTATAAATATATTGACAAATTGCAGATGTTTCAGAATTCATCCCACCGACATTATCAAGGATCATTAAACCATAAGTTTCATTTGGCACAGTTACTTTTATTTCGGGGTAAGGCTTATTTACTTTAGTATCCATGTTCTTCACCTCATATAAAAATATGCTGAATACAATAAGATATGAATACAAATGAAATAATTTTTACACTTAAAGATATAAATATTGAAAATAACTAAGATAATAGTCAAAATTATTGTAATTATCAAGTTACTAACAGAAATATTATATGTCATAGTAATATTTCTGTTAGTAAAAAGAATAATGGGGTTATAGTCGCTCAAGCTATTAAAATCATTTAAAAACAAGCTGAGAATAAGGAATGTTTCAACTTACAAGAGACCACTATAATTATTTTTTATGCGAACATTCCTTAAGAAAATTAATCCGATGTTAAATATACCAAATACTCATAAGGCTATTAATGCAATTAAAAGATTAGCGATAGTACTGGTAAAATAATAACAACTATACCCATAGATAATAATTGCACTGATGATATATATTAATATTCTCACTCCAATATCACAATATAATTTATCAAAATTAATGATAGCGAATCATAGTAAATATTGATTAACTTAATCGACTGCTGGTATACAAAAATTAATAATTAAAATAAGGTTATAATATTATTGAGCTTACATAGAATATGATGAGGGGGGATTATGTGTTTTATCTAAAATCATCAGATAATGCCAAATTAGCGGTAGAGGATATTAATCCAGCTCATCAAAAGACAGTAGTTTTAGTGCATGGCTGGCCAATTTGCCAAGAAATGTATGAATATCAAAAAGATATTTTAAACGATTGTCGATACCGCATCATTAGTTATGATATTCGTGGATTAGGAATGTCACAAGTCATGGGTAGGGGCTATGATTATGACCAATTAGCGATAGATCTGCATAGTGTTTTAATAACCTTAAATGTCCATAATGTGACATTAGTAGGATTTTCAATAGGTGGGGCGATTTGTGTTCGTTATATGAGTAAATTTGGAAAAGAACGAGTAAGTAAACTAGTTTTGGCTGGTGCTGCAGTGCCTTCATATACTCGTACAATTCATAATCCCGAAGGACAAAGTATCGATGCGGTAAATCAACTGATTGAGCAGTGTTATACTAATCGACCTAAAATGGTTCATGATTTCGGACAAAATGTTTTTGCATTAAATCATGGCAGTGAATTTATGAACTGGTTTACATCAATTTGTTTAAAGGGATCAGGAATAGGAACGATCCAAACAGCAATTTCTTTACGAGATGAAGATGTGTATCAAGATTTGTTTGAGATTAAGGTCACTACTTTAATCATGCATGGAGTGCTTGATAAAATTTGTCCTTTTTCGTTTGCTTTAATCATGCATGAATGTATAGAAGATTCGATTTTATGCAAGTTTGAATATAGTGGACATGGGATTTTTTATGATGAACGAGAACGTTTTAATCAAGTATTGATTGATTTTATTGAACAATAAAACCTGCACTTTGTAATGCAGGTTAAAGAATTTTTTCATATGCTCGTCGAGTTTCTTTATTTTCTAAATAAATAGTGCCACAATATTCAAATCCATATTTAATCAAGAAACGCTGCATCGAAAGATTATCATCATGAGTATCCATACGGATACTTGGTTTTTTAGGATAAAGTTTTAATCCTTCATCAATAATGATTTTTGCCAGGCCTTTACCTTTTTGATCATTTCGTATCGCGATGCGATGAACTACAATGTATGCATTATCTTGAAGCCATTTCCCTTCTATATAATTATAACTAGGTTCAAGCTCTTTAGAGATCATCGCAGTTGCGACTATTTCTCCGTTATCTTCAAGCACATAAGCTTCATGGCGGCTAATATCATTAATAATAGTTAATTCATCAGGATAACCATCTTGCCATTGGTTGATTCCTTGCTCTTTAAAATATACTTTAGCTTGATTGATAATTGTCATGACAGCGGTTAAATCATTAGTAGTAGTTAATCTTAATTTCATCTAATCACATCCTTGTTTATTAATATAACATAACCATATAAAAATAGAAATTACTATTTAGAAAATAGTAGAGAAATGCTGTTAAAGAGCATATAATGATAGCTGGAGGTGGTTAGATGATAGATTTAAAAAATGCTAAAAGATTGTTTGATGAATATGTAGCGAATTATGATAAAAATAATCCTAAAGTTGCCTTAAAGATAGAACATACTTATCGTGTTATGGAGGCCTCAAAAAATGTTGCAGTGAGTCTCGGGTTAGATCAAGATGAAATAGACTTAGCATCATTAATTGGATTATTACATGATATTGGGAGATTTGAACAATTAAAACGTTATAATTGTTTTATTGATAGTAAAACAATTGATCATGCATTATTAGGTGTTCAAATTTTATTTGATGATAATTTAATTAGTAAATTTGATATTGATCAAAAAGATTATCCACTGATCTACAAAGCTATTTTTAATCATAATAAATATAAAATTGCTGAGGGATTAAGTGAACATGAGATGCTCCACTGTAAAATAATTCGTGATGCTGACAAAATCGATATCTTTAAAACAGGTTTGTTAGAAACGTTCGAAGCATTTTTGGATGCTGGACAAGAGATTTTAGAAAATGACATCATTACTGAATCGATATATGAAACATTTATGAATAGTGAATCAATTCTTAGTACCACTCGTAAAACTGACTTGGATCGCTGGGTATCCTTTTTGGCCTTGATATTTGATTTGAATTATCAGTATAGTTGTAATTATGTTTATCAACAAGATTATATTACAAAATTAGTTAAACGACTTAATTATCAAAATAGTGATACTTTTAAGAAGATGTTAAATATAATGAACCATGCTAATGAATATTTAAAAGAAAAGAGTGATCTTAATAATTAAGATCACTTTTTTGAGGAAAGTTAATGATAAAAATAGAGGATGCATATAAAGAATTTAATACTTATGTCAGTGAATATGATTTCGATGTCTCTTTATTATTTTAAGATAGGTTGATTGAAAAATTTAGTGATATTTATAATAATGAGCAAATTATTTATAAAGCAATCAAAAAGCACAATAAATATGTGATTTGAATGGGATTAGATACTCATGAATTACTGCATGCAAAGATTATCCGTGATGCTAACAAAATCGATAAGCTGGAAATTAATCTACTCTCCCGCTAGAAACAATTTATTATAAGGGAAAAGAAGAAATAGAAAAACAATTGATTAGTGAGAGCAGTGTACCAGTCATTTTTGAATCATGAAATGATTTTAAGCAGCTGTCGGCAAAATGATTTAGATATTTGGTTACCACATTTAGTATTTGTATTTGATTTGAATTTTAAATATAGTTTTCAAGAGGTTTTAAAACACCAATATATTGATAATTTGTATAAACGTTTAGACTATCAAAACATTGATACTAAAAAAAGATGAGTATTATCTATTAAGTGGTAATGAATTATACATATGAACATGCTAAATAGTCCAGAAGATCTTCTGGACTATTTTTTAAAATAAACTCAATTGTTCCGATGATGCAGTTTGTTTATAACCATTTATAATATCTTCCATCTTATAAATGATATTATATTTGTGACATTCTTCAATAAATATATTTTTTAATTCATAAAGTCGTGGGCTGTTGCATAAATAAGTATTACCGAATTGTTTTATATAGCGTTCCTTACAGCCGGGAAATAAATGATCTAGCTGCGTATAGAAATAATCACGTTGATGATCTCGTAAAGTCACACCAAACATAGGATAAACAAAGCTGGCATTGGCTAAATGTGCGCGATAGATGATTTCTCGAATATTTTCAGGGGTATCGTTAATAAATGGCAAAATCGGTGTCATTAAAACCCCAGCATAAATATTGTGTTGGCGTAATTGTTTAATTGTTTCAAATCGTTTTGATGAAATTGAAACATTTGGTTCGATCAATTTTGCTAATGAATCATCACCACAAGTAATGGTCATACAAATTAGGACAGATTGTTTATCATTAATTTGTTTTATGAGTTCAAGATCGTTAATGAGCGTATGACTTTTAGTCGTTATCATTACACCAAAATTGGTTTGCTTTATTATTTTTAAAGCTTGATGAGTTATCTTTAATTGTTGTTCATAATGATTATAGGGATCAGACATGGCTCCAATTGCAATCACCCCTTTTCTTTTTTTAGAACAAAGTTCTTTAGAAAGTAGGGTGAGTACGTTATGTTTTACTTTAATTTGATCAAAGTTTGAGATTTGATAACAATCACTACGACTGTCACAATAAATACAACCGTGATGACATCCTTGGTAGAGATTCATGTTGTAGTCAAAACCAAACCAAAAATGATTTTTATCGGCTTTGTTTTGAATGATTGTCTTAGCTTTTATTTCGGGTATTTTCATTAATTGTGCCCTCCTAAAAAAGACTATAACATAAAAAAATGACGATTAAAACATAAAAAAAACGAAAAAAAATATTACTTGAAACACCTTGATTTTACTAGGTTTTGGGTTAATTCGACAGTCTTCGATAAAAGTTTTGAACATCAAACTATTTACAAATGTTTTGATTTTGTTATAATGTGACCGTAATATACACGAGGAGGAATATAACGTGGAATTTGAAAAAGTAAAAGAAATAATTGTTGATTCTTTAAGCTGTGATGAAGATGCAGTAACTTTAGAAGCTAACTTAAAAGAAGACTTAGATGCAGATTCATTAGATGCAGTTGAATTAATCATGGCAGTTGAAGAAGAATTTGATATTGAAATCCCTGATGATAAAGCAGCTGAAATTAAAACAGTTCAAGATATCGTAGATTATATCAAAGAAAATGCATAATAAATGCTGATTTTTATTACCCAGAATAGCTGGGTAATAATTTTTTTAAAAAATTACTTTGATATTCAAAATAAAGGAGAGTATTTATGAAAATAGATTTAGTAAAGCAACTTATAAATGAATTTGAAAACTCAGAAGTTTTTAAAATGAAAGTAGAGATAGATGATATTAAATTAGAATTAGAAAAAACGCCAGTAGCACCGGTAAATGTTGTAAGTACACCGGTAGTTTCTGCTCCAACGCCTACTTTAGCGCCAGTGGAGCAAGTAGCAGCTAATGAACCAGCAATCACCGGAACACCGGTTAAATCACCAATTGTTGGGGTTTATTATGCATCTAGTTCACCAACTGCTAAACCGTATGTAGAAGTAGGCACTAAAGTAAAAGCAGGACAGGTGTTGTGTATTGTTGAAGCAATGAAGGTAATGAATGAAATTAAAGCTCCAATTGATGGAACAGTAACATCAATCATGGCAAATACTGAAGATTTAGTTGAATTTGATCAAGTGTTAATGATCATTGAAGGGTAGTTAAGATGTTTAAGCGAATTTTAATTGCCAACCGTGGCGAAATCGCGGTAAGAATAATTCGAACATGCCAAGAATTAGGAATTGAAGCAGTTGCTGTTTATTCAAATGTTGATAGTACTTCATTGCATGTGCAATTGGCTGATCATGCGGTATGTATAGGTCCTGCCAAGGCAGCGGATAGTTATTTAAATATGAAAAATATTTTAAGTGTAGCGACTGCACTAGGTTGTGATGCAATTCATCCAGGATTTGGCTTTTTATCAGAAAACTCAACTTTTGCTCGTTTAGTAGAAGAATGTGGAATAACTTTTATTGGGCCTAGTGGCGATGTTATTGATATGATGGGAAATAAAAGTATGGCCCGTCAAAAAATGATTGAAGCAGGTGTGCCGGTAGTTCCTGGGAGTGATGGAAGTGTAAATACTTTACAAGAAGCTAAAGAAGTTGCAAATCAAATTGGTTATCCAGTTTTAATTAAAGCCTCAGCAGGTGGTGGTGGTCGTGGAATGCGAAAAGCCTTTAGCGAAGAAGAATTTGATGATGCTTATTTAACTGCTAAAGCAGAAGCTAAAGCATGTTTTGGTGATGATGATATGTATTTAGAAAAATTAATTTTAAATCCTAAACATATTGAATTTCAAATTTTAGCCGATAATTATGGAAATGTTATTCATTTAGGAGAACGCGATTGTTCTATTCAACGACGCAATCAGAAGATGATTGAAGAGGCACCAAGTAAAGCCTTAACGCCACTGCTCCGACAAAAAATGGGGGAAGATGCAGTTAAAGCGGCTAAAGGAGCAGGTTATCGCAATGCAGGAACGATTGAATATGTTTTAGATCAAGATGGAAATTATTATTTTATTGAAATGAATACTCGAATTCAAGTTGAGCATCCAATTACTGAAATGGTGACCGGGGTAGATTTAATTAGGGAACAGATTAGAATTGCTGCAAATCAAAAATTAACTTATAAACAAAGTGATATTCATTTAAATGGACATGCGATTGAATGCCGAATCAATGCTGAAAATCCACGTGAGGGATTCAGACCGTGTCCGGGAACTGTTAATAGTGTTCATTTACCAGGAGGTTTAGGGGTGAGAATTGATACAACTTTATATCAGGGGTATAAAGTTTCATCACATTATGATTCCATGATTGCTAAAGTTATTGTTCATGGTTCTAATCGCTTAGAAGCAATTAGAAGAATGCGTAGAGTTTTAGCTGAATTAGTTATTGACGGAATTGATACTAACCAAGAATTACAATATTTGATTTTACATACGGGAGAGTATGTAAAAGGAAATTTTGATACAAGTTTTATTGAAAATAACTTAGATAAGTTGGTGGGATAATAAATGGAAGAGTTATTTAAGGCACGAAAAGAAAAATTGAATTTATTTAAATCTATTCGTAATAAAATGCAAGATAAAAAAAGAATTGATGTACCCGATGGTTTATATACAAAGTGTGATTCTTGCGGAGAGTCGATTTTAAGTGAAGATTTGAAAGAAAGTTATTATGTTTGTCCTAAATGTGGAGCACATTTAAAGATGCGGGCATACACGCGATTAAATCTTTTGTATGATGGGGGAAAATATAAAGAATTATATAAAAGTATTAAATCAAATGATCCATTAATGTTTCCTGGTTATAAAGAAAAATTAGTAAAATTAGAAGAAACAACAAATCTTGACGAAGCGGTTGTTTGTGCTACAGGAAGAATTGATGGAAGAAAAGTTGTTGTTTGTGTGATGGATTCTCGTTTTTTAATGGGGAGTATGTCAGGTGCTGTCGGAGAAAAGATTACTAGAGCAATTGAACATGCGACAAAACGCAAATGTCCAATCATTATTTTTACAACTTCTGGGGGAGCTAGAATGCAAGAGGGAATTATTTCACTAATGCAAATGGCTAAAACTAGTGCTGCTCTAGCCAAACATCATGAAGCCGGATTGTTATATATTTCGTATATTACTCATCCTACTACTGGTGGAGTTACTGCTTCTTTTGCCATGCTTGGGGACATTATTATTGGGGAACCTAAAGCATTAATCGGATTTGCGGGACCAAGAGTAATTGAATCAACAATTAAACAAAAATTACCCGAAGGTTTTCAAAGAACCGAGTTTATGCAAGATCAAGGATTTATTGATATGATCGTAGAACGTTCTAAAATGCGTGAAACGATTATCAAATTATTAAAAATGCATAGCAGGGGGGCGCAATAATGTCACTGCAAGAAAAAGAAATAAAAATTAAAGAAATAGAATTAGAGTTATTAAAATTAAAGGATGACCAAGAGATTGACCACACTTTACAAATTCAAGATTTAGAAAATACAAAAGCAAAAATTGAAGCTGAAGCATATCAGGATATTAGTGCTTATGATCGAGTTTATCTTGCTCGTAAAGCTGACCGTCCTAATGTCCGTGAATATATTGATAATTTATTTGATGATTTTATTGAATTACATGGGGACCGTCTTTACAAAGATGATGGTTCAATTGTCGGGGGATTAGCAATGTTTAATAATATTCCCTGTACTGTAATTGGACATTTAAAAGGACGAACTTTAGAGGAAAATCTACACTGTAATTTTGGAATGTCTTCACCAGAAGGGTATCGTAAAGCGATGCGTTTGATGAAACAGGCGGAAAAATTTAATCGACCAATTGTTACATTTGTAGATACACCAGGTGCTTATCCGGGTTTAAAAGCTGAAAAACATGGAATCGGTGAAGCAATTGCGCGTAATCTAATGGAAATGTCACAGCTGACGGTGCCTATTATTGTGATTGTAATCGGTGAAGGCGGCAGTGGTGGAGCTTTGGCACTAAGTGTTGGAGATCGTATGGTAATGCTTGAAAATAGTGTTTATTCGGTTTTATCACCAGAAGGCTTTGCATCAATCTTATGGAAAGATAAAGATGGTTCAAGAGTTCATGAAGCTGCAGAGCTAATGAAATTGACTGCAAATGATTTATATGAAATGAAGATCATTGATAAGATCATCAAAGAACCTCGAGGTGGAATTACAAAGAACCGCGAATATGTATACAAACGTTTAAGAATCTATCTTCGAAATACTCTTGAAGAATTGATGAAATTATCAAAAACATCATTAGTAAATAAACGTTACAATAAATTTAGAGAAATGGGTCGAATTACGAATGACTAATCGCGATATTTTAAATCGAGAATTAATTAATCAACTGTTTGTAAGACTGTTTAATCAAATTTTGGATATTGAAACCCAATATATGGTAGGACATGGAGTGGAAGATTTAAGTTTATCAGAACTGCATATTATCGATGCAATCAGTTCGCTTTCAAATCCCACGATGTCAACAATTGCTTCTCAGGCGACTTTAACTAATGGAACAATTACGACAGCAATAAAAAAGCTCGAAGCTAAGGGATACGTAAAACGTCGTAAAGATGATAATGATCGACGCATTATTCGTGTAGAGCTGACAGCTAAAGGCAATCGTGTTTGCAAAGTACATCGAGACTTTCATGAAGAGATGGTAAGTCGTGTCTGTGAAGATAGTCATGTTCTTGATGATGAGTTATTGATTAAATCATTACAACAGTTATTGTATTTCTTTGAAGATATCAAAGAAAAATATTAGGAGATTATATGAGTGGATTAAAAATATTATCAACTGGTTATTATGCACCACAAAAAGTACTTGATAATTTCGACCTTGAAAAAGTGGTTGAAACATCAGATGAGTGGATCGTCTCTAGAACCGGGATAAAAAGAAGACATATTGCTGAAAATGAAAGTTGCGTAGAACTTGGGTATCAAGCAGCTTTAAAGGCAGTTGAAAAAATAGATAAAAGTAAGATTGGATTGATTATCTGTGCAACAATGACACCCGATTATTTTACTCCCAGCACTGCTTGTTTGATTCAAGAAAGATTAGGTTTGAATGATCAAGAAGTAATGTGCTTTGATTTAAATGCTGCTTGTAGCGGCTTTGTGTATGCCTTAACGGTAGCCCAGGCATTATTACAAAACATGGAAGAGAAATATGCTTTAGTCATTGGAAGTGAAGAAATTTCCAAAATAATGGATTTCAAAGATCGCAATACTTGTGTTTTGTTTGGTGATGGGGCTGGAGCCCTTGTAGTTGGAAATGGTGATGGTATTTTTGCTAGCTACAGTAATTCAGCGGGAAATTTAGAAGCATTAAAGGCCCCGGCAATCAGTAAATCTAATCAGGATCATTATTTAACGATGGCTGGGCAGGAAGTGTTTAAGTTTGCAATAAAAGTAATTCCTGAAAGTATTAATGCAATCTTAGAAAAAACAAATTTAACTCTTGATGAGATTGATTACGTTGTCTGTCATCAAGCAAATTATCGAATTATTAAAAATGTATATAAGAAGATGAAGTCTTCAGAAGATAAGTTTTATATGAATTTGCAAGAATATGGGAATACATCAGCAGCTAGCATTCCTTTGGCTTTAGGTGAAATGAATGAAAAAGGAATGTTAAGACCAGGTGACAAAATTATTTGTGTTGGTTTTGGTGGTGGTCTTACTTGGGGCGCAACATTAATGGAATGGAGTTAGAAGATGAAATTAAATAAATTATTAAATATTGAATATCCTTTGATTCAAGGAGGAATGGCAAATATCGCTACCGGTGAATTTGCAGCTAGTGTATCTAATGCTGGCGCACTTGGTTTAATTGGTGCCGGTGGAATGGACACTGCTACATTAAAAAAGAATATTGAAATTTGCCGTAATTTAACTGATAAACCTTTTGGTGTCAATATCATGTTGATTAATCCTTGTGCTGATGAGATGGCACAATTAGTAATTGATGAAAAAGTGCCGGTCGTAACAACTGGAGCAGGAAATCCTGGTAAATATGTTGCTGCATGGAAAGCAGCAGGAATTAAAGTATTGCCAGTTGTTCCAAGTGTAGCTTTAGCAAAGCGCCTTGAAAAATATAACGTTGATGCAATTATTGTTGAAGGAACTGAGGCAGGTGGTCATATAGGTGAATTAACTACAATGGCATTAGTACCTCAAGTAGTTGAAGCAGTTAGTGTTCCTGTTATAGCAGCTGGTGGAATTGCGAGTGGAAAACAGGTATTGGCAGCGTATGCTCTAGGGGCTTGTGGAGTACAGGTAGGAACTTGTCTGCTTGCAAGCGAAGAGTGTCCGATTCATGAAAATTATAAACAAGCTGTAATCAAAGCTAAAGATACAAGCACTACAGTAACTGGAAGAATCGCAGGAACACCAGTACGGGTAATAAAAAATAAAATGGCTAAAGAGTATGTTAAGCGTGAAAAAGAAGGTGCTGACATGATGGAACTTGAAAAATATACATTAGGTTCACTACGTAGAGCAGTTTTAGAAGGTGACGCCGATACCGGTTCATTAATGGCTGGCCAAGTAGTCGGAATGATCAATGAAATTAGACCTCTAAAAGTAATTATTAAAGAATTATTTGATGATTGTGATAAGGCATTTAAGAAATTAGAAAGCGAGTTTTAATTATGAAAAAGGTAAATATCGGAGATATGACTCTTGATGTACCAATCATACAAGGTGGCATGGGAGTTGGTATTTCACTTGGAAATTTGGCTGGAAATGTTGCTTTAAATGGTGGTATGGGTGTTATTTCAACTGCTCATCCTGGTTATCGTGCTGATGATTTTGAAAAAAATCCGCTAGAAGCTAATAAACGTGAGCTAGCTAATGAAATAAAGAAAGCTAAAGAGATTGCTAAAGGTAAAGGGATGGTTGCAATTAATGCAATGGTCGCAATTACTGACTATGCAGCTTTAGTTGAAGTAGCTGTAAAAAGTAAAATAGATGCAATTATTTCGGGTGCTGGATTACCTATGAACTTACCAAGTTTTGTTCAAGGAACAAAAGTTAAAATTGCCCCAATTGTATCAAGTGGTAAAGCCGCTAAATTGATTTGTAAAACTTGGGATCGTAAATTTAAGGTAGCTCCAGACTTTGTTGTCATTGAAGGAAGTGAAGCTGGTGGTCATCTAGGCTTTCATAAAGAAGATGTGTTAAATAAAACAACGGCTAAATTAGTAGATATTTTTAAAGAAGTAAAAGAGACTGTTCAACCATTTGTTGAAAAATATCAAAAGGATATTCCTATTTTTGTAGCTGGTGGTGTTTATGATAGTGAGGATATTCAAAAGTATTTAGATTTAGGTGCTGATGGTGTTCAAATGGCAACACGGTTTATTTGTACTGAGGAATGTGATGCAGATATTAAATATAAACAAGCATTTATAAATGCTAAAAAAGGAGATATCGAGATTGTTAAATCACCAGTTGGAATGCCGGGAAGAGCCATCATGACGAAGTTGACAAAAAGACTTAAACAAGATGAAAGGATTCCAGTAAAACGCTGTTATAATTGCTTAATTCCTTGTGATGTTAAAACTACGCCTTATTGTATTAGTGGTGCATTGATCAATGCTGCTAAAGGTAATTTGGATGAGGGATTAGTATTTAGTGGAAGCAATGGATATCGTAATGATAAAATTATTTCAGTAAAAGAATTAATGGATGAATTAAAGAGAGGACTAAAATAATGGGTAAGATTGGATTTGTATATGCTGGTCAAGGTAGTCAGGTAGTTGGAATGGGTCAATCATTCTATGATAACTATCAAATTGCTAAAGATGTTTTTGATAACATTGACTTAGATATTGATGTAAAGAAATTATGCTTTGAAGGTCCCCTTGAAGAACTTTCTTTAACAAGAAATACACAACCATGTATGGTTGCTGTTGCTGTAGTAGCAACTAAGCTATTAAAAGAAAATGGAATTGCTCCAGATTATGTAGCAGGATTAAGTCTTGGTGAATATTCAGCTTTAAATGCAGCAGGTGTTTTAGATGATCAAACTGCAATTAATTTAGTACGTTTCCGTGGTCAAGCGATGGAAAGAGCGGCAGCAGGAATTGAAAGCAAAATGATTGCAATTATTGGCTTAGATCGCGAATTATTAAATGAAGCAGTTAAAGAAGCTAGGGCTTTGGGAGTTGTTTCAATTGCTAACTATAATTGTCCAGGACAATTAGTAATTGGTGGTGAGGCTGAGGCAGTTACTAAGGCTAGCGAATTAGCATTAGAAAAAGGTGCTCGTCGGGCAATTCCTTTAAATACAAGTGGACCTTTCCATACAGAATTATTAGCATCAGCTAGTAATGAACTTAAAGAAAAGTTTGTAAGTGTTAATTTTAATGAAATGCAAGTTCCTGTAATATTCAATAGTTCGGCTAAAGAACTTGAGTCTGGAGTTAGTATTGCTCAAATGTTAGAGAAGCAAGTAATGTCTTCAGTATATTTTGAAGATAGTATTCGTTATATGTTAGAAAACGGGGTTGATACAATTATTGAAATCGGTCCTGGTAAAGTTTTAAGTGGATTTATTCGTAAGATTGATAAGACAATTAAAACTTATCAAGTTGAAGATCAAGCATCATTAGAAAAAACATTAGCGGGATTAAAAGGAGAATAAGATGAAATTAAAAGATAAAGTAGTTTTAGTAACTGGTGGAGCCCAAGGAATTGGTAAAGAAATTTGTTTAACTTGTGCTCGTGAAGGTGCTAAGATCATTGTAAATTATGTTAATTTTGGTGATAATAAAAAAATTGCTGAAGCAACTAAATCAGAATTAGAAGCAATCGGTGCGACTGTTATGTTAGCTCAAGCTAATGTTGCTTCATTTGAAGAAACAGAAACAATGTTTAAAGAAATCATTAAAGAATTTGGTCGAATCGATGTTCTTGTAAATAATGCTGGAATTACTAAAGATGGATTGTTGATGCGAATGAAAGAGAATGATTTTGATGCAGTTATTGATGTTAATTTAAAAGGAACATGGAATTGTATGAAACATGCGACTAAAATTATGATGAAACAACGTTATGGTCGTATTATTTCAATGTCATCAGTAGTTGGGGTAATGGGAAATGCTGGTCAAGTAAATTATTCAGCAAGTAAAGCTGGAATTATTGGAATGACAATGTCATTAGCGCGCGAAGTTGGTAGTCGGGGAATTACTGTGAATGCGGTAGCACCAGGTTTTATTCAAACTGCAATGACTGATGTTTTACCTGAAGATATTAAAGAAAGTATGGCTAAACAAATTCCTTTAGGAACTTTTGGACAAGTAAGTGATATCGCTAATACGGTAGTATTTTTAGCAAGTGATGATGCTAGATACATTACTGGTCAAACTATCCATGTTGATGGCGGAATGGCAATGTAAGGAGAGAGACAATGGAAAGAAGAAGAGTTGTAGTAACAGGGCTTGGAGCAATTAATGCAATTGGTCATGATGTTGAAGAAACTTGGAAAAGTATTAAAGAAGGTGTTTGTGGAATTGACGAAATCACAAACTATGATAAAGAATTAACAAAAGTAAAAATTGCAGGTGAAGTAAAAAATTTTAATGCTGCTGATTATTTAGATAAAAAAGCAGTTCGAAAAATGGATCGCTTTACTCAATTTGGTGTAATTGCTGCTAAAGAGGCTTTTAAGGATGCTGGTTTAAAGATTGAAGAGATTGATGCTGACCGTTTTGGTGTAGTTGTGTCAAGCGGAATTGGAGGGCTTGCAACAATTGAGAAAGATCATACTAAGGTGTTAGAAAAAGGTTATGATCGTGTTTCGCCATTCTTTGTGCCAATGTCAATTACAAATTTGGCAGCGGGAAATATTGCAATTGAATTAGGGGCAAAAGGATTATGTACTTGTCCGGTCACAGCTTGCGCTGGTGGAACTAATGCGATTGGTGATGCGTTTAGAAATATCCGTGATGGTTATCAAGAAATTATGGTTGCTGGTGGGGCAGAAGCTAGTATTACTCCACTTGGTATTGGAGGCTTTTCATCAATGAAAGCTCTTTGTGATAATAATGATCCGAAACGGGCGTCAATTCCTTTTGACGAGGAACGTTGTGGATTTGTTATGGGTGAGGGTGCTGGAATTGTTGTACTTGAAGAATTAGAACATGCTAAAGCTCGTGGCGCTCATATCTATTGTGAAATGGTCGGATATGGTGTCAGTTGTGATGCTCATCATATTACTGCACCTTTAGAAGATGGCTCTGGTGGGGCTAAAGCGATGATCAATGCAATCAAGGATGCTGGTTTAGTAGCTGAAGACGTAACTTATATTAATGCACATGGAACTAGTACCCCTTTAAATGATAAAGGTGAAACAATGGCAATTAAATCTGCTTTAGGTGAAGCTGCTAAAAAGGTTGCTATTTCTTCGACGAAAGGAAATACGGGGCATTGTTTAGGTGCTGCCGGGGGAATCGAGGGGGTAATTTGTGTTAAAGCAATCGAAGAGGGATTTATTCCAGCTACGATTAATTATCAAAAACCAGATCCATTATGTGATTTAGATATCGTTCCAAATACTGGTAGAAATCAAGATGTTAATGTAGCTATGTCAAATTCATTAGGATTTGGTGGTCATAATGCGACTATCATCTTTAAGAAATATGGAGAATAAGAAAATGGAACTAAATAGTAATCAAATTCAAGAAATCAATCCGCACCGTTATCCTTTTGCTTTAGTAGATCGAATTACTGATTACCAGCCTGGACAGTGGGCAAAAGGAATTAAATGTGTCAGTGTTAATGAAATGCATTTTTGTGGTCATTTTCCTGAGCATCATGTTATGCCAGGAGTATTGATTGTTGAGGCATTAGCTCAAGTTGGGTGTATTGCAATTCTTTCTAAAGAAGAAAATAAAGGTAAAATTGCTTTCTTTGGGGGCATTAATAAGTGTAAGTTTAAAGGTCAAGTAACGCCTGGTGATGTTTTAGAAATGGAATGTACTCTAACTAAACAAAAAGGACCAATTGGAATTGGTGATGCTGTTGCTAAGGTAAATGGTAAGGTAGTTTGTAAAGCTGAACTTATATTTGCTGTTCAATAATAATTAATTGGATAACGAAAGTTATCCTTTTTTGTTGTAAATCATATTAATTGACGTAATGGTTATAATAGATATAATCATTATAGTATCTGGAGGTGCTTATGAATAATATCCGTAAAGGGATGATGTGTATAATTTTAGCCGCTTTCTTTTTTGCAGCAATGAATGTATTTGTAAAATTAGCTGGCGATTTACCATCAATTCAAAAAAGTTTTTTTAGAAATTTGGTAGCTGCTTTATTTGCTTTTTTTATCCTATTAAAAAGTAAACAGGGATTTACATATAAACAAAAAAATTTACCGATGCTTTTATTACGCTCAGTCTTTGGAACGTTGGGAATTCTTTGTAATTTTTATGCAGTTGATCATCTTTTAGTTAGTGATGCTTCGATGCTTAATAAATTATCACCATTTTTTGTAATTATTTGTTCCTCTTTGTTTTTAAAAGAAAAAGCGACAAGAATACAAAAAATATCAATTATCGTAGCTTTCATTGGAAGCTTGTTTGTAATCAAACCATCTTTTAATCTTTTAAATAATGTGGATTCAATTATTGGTGTTTTGGGGGCATTAGGAGCAGGAATAGCTTATACTTGTGTGCGGAAGCTAGGTAAGCAGGGGGTAAATGGTGCAAAAATTGTATTTTTCTTTTCATGCTTTTCTTGTCTCAGTGTGTTACCATATTTAATAATTAATTATCAGCCGATGAGTTTAGAACAGTTTTTAATCTTACTAGGTGCAGGGTTAATGGCAGCTGGTGGTCAATTTGCAATTACTGCGGCGTATAATAATGCAGCTGGCAAGGATATTTCAATCTATGATTATAGTCAAATATTATTTGCAGCGATATTAGGATTTATTTTCTTAAATCAAATTCCTGATATATGGAGCATAGTTGGATATATCATTATTATTGGTGCTGCTTTAGGAGTTTATTTATATCAACGAAGAATAGCTAATTAGCTATTTTTTTTATGCAAACATATTGACATTTATTTTTTGCTTGACGGAGTATTTATAGTGTGTTAAGATACTTTACATAGCAAACCTATCGATATAGTAGGAAAAGAAGAGGAGCGAACGATGATGTTAAAAAGCAGAAGAGATATGATGTATATGTGTATGTGCAGCTGTATACAAAAGTATAGGGTACATTTTCGTGTATGCAAATATTCTTAATACTATATTAAATGGGGTAGTGGGATGTTTACATAAACATCCCACTTTTGTTATTAAAAAGGGGGAATTAGAATGGAAGACGACAGTTTACAAAAAGAATTAGAATATCAATTTGAGTGGTTTCATCGTAATCCGGAATTATCTTATGAGGAATATGAAACTACTAAAAGAATTAAAACATTATTACAAGAGCATGATATTGAAGTTTTAGATTTACCATTAAAAACTGGATTAGTTGCAGTTATTAGAGGTGGATACCCTGGTAAAGTAATTGCTTTACGAAGTGATATTGATGCTTTACCAGTTAATGAGGAAACGACATTAAGCTATAAGTCAGAGATTGAAGGAAAGATGCATGCTTGTGGTCATGATTTTCATTTAACAACGATTTATGGTGTTGCTTTATTGTTAAATGAAAATGCTGCTCAATTACATGGAACAGTAAAATTATTATTTCAACCGGCTGAAGAGTCTTCATTAGGAGCTCTAAAAATTATTGAGACAGGGGTTTTAGATGATGTTAATGCAATTTTTGGAATTCATAGTACTTCGCAGTTTGAAGTGGGAACAATTGGAATTAAAGCGGGGACAGTTTCAGCTGCTGTTGATCGATTTAAAATTAATTTGAAGGGCTTTGGAAGCCATGCAGCCCATCCACAAATGGCTAAAGATCCAATCGTTGCAGCTGCTGCATTAGTTAACAGCTTACAAACGATCGTTAGTCGAAATATGGATCCTTTTAATAGTAGTGTTTTAAGTATTACACATCTTCAAGCAGGGAATACGTGGAATGTTATTCCTGAACAAGCCTTAATTGAAGGGACTGTTAGAACGCTGACTAGCGAGGAGAGGGAGCTGTTTGGAAAACGATTAAAGGAAATAACTTATGGGATTAGCCAAGCCTATGATCTTGATACAGAAATTGAGTGGATAGCGGGGCCTCCTGCAACCGTCAATGATGAGGAATGGAGTAATTTTGCTAAAGCAATTGCTCAAGCAGAAAAAATTGCTATAGGGATACCCGAAGCAACTTTAGGAGGCGAAGATTTTGCATTTTATCTTGAAAAAATCAGGGGAACATTTATTAAAATCGGAACCGGAAAGACCTATCCTAATCATCATCCGAAGTTTAAGGTAAATCCTGCAGCTTTATCGTTAGCTGCAAAATATCTTAGCCAATTGGCGAAACAGGCTCTTTTAAAATTGGAGGCAGATGAGAATGATTAAAATTGAACACGTAAATAAGACTTTTACAACTAAAAGTGGTGAAGTTCCAGCATTGCAAGATGTCTCTCTAGAAGTAGAAGCGGGTGATATTTACGGTGTAATCGGTTATTCTGGGGCTGGTAAATCAACGTTATTACGAATGGTAAATTTATTGGAACGTCCTGAAAATGGGGCAATCTATATTAATAATCAAAATATTATAGATTTAAAAGAACGAGAATTAAATATTTTACGAAAAGATATAGGTATGATTTTTCAACAGTTTAATTTATTAGAATCACAAACAGTCTATCAAAACATTGCTATCCCATTGATTCTTTCAAAACTGGATAAAAAAGCTATTGAAGTAAGAGTTAAACAATTATTATCTTTTGTGGAATTGGAAGATAAGCGTGATACTTATGTATCACAACTGTCTGGGGGTCAAAAACAAAGAATTGGTATTGCTAGAGCATTAGCTACAGAACCTAAGATTTTACTCTGTGATGAGGCAACTAGTGCTTTAGATCCACAGACAACAGAAGCAATTTTATTGCTGCTTAAAAAAATTAATTGTGAACTTGGGATAACAATTTTGTTAATAACTCATGAGATGAATGTAATCAAGAAAATTTGTAATAAAGTAGCGGTAATGAAATCTGGTAAAATCATTGAGAAAGGTGATACTTTAGAGGTTTTTAGTAATCCACAACAAGAAATGACAAAGAGATTTGTTGAAACAGTTATTAGCAATGTAATTCCAACCACACTTTTAAAAGAATTAGATTATCGGTATCCGGTTTTAAAACTTACTTTTTTTGGTGAAAGTACAAAGCATGATGTAATTTCTAAAATTAATAAGCATTTTAAAATTATAACAACAATTTTATTTGCTTCAGTTAATGAAGTAGGAGAAGATATTTTAGGAATTTTAACAATTCAGTTAAAAGGTGAACAGGATGAAGTTATTCGAGCGATAAATTATATTCAAAAACAAGATGTGAAGATAGAGAGGGTGGAATTGAATTATGATTGAAAATTATTTAAATATACCTGCTGATAAATTACTTGAAGCGGCAGGCCAGACAATTTATATGTTGGGAATATCATTATTTTTTGGAACCTTGATAGGAATACCGCTAGGCTTACTTTTAGTCCTTACTAGAAAAAATGGAGTTAAAGCCAATCATACAATTCATTTTCTTGTGAGTGGGTTAGTAAATATTGTTAGATCTGTGCCATTTGTAATCTTATTAGTATTTATTGCTCCGCTAACAAAAGTGCTGGTTGGAACAAGAATAGGAACAAAGGCTGCAATTGTTCCATTAGTATTTTATATTGCACCATATTTGGCTCGTTTGATAGAAAGTTCTATATTAGAAGTTCAACCGGGAATTTTAGAAGCTGCTAAAGCAATGGGGGCAAATACTTTGGAAATCATTCGTTATTTTTTATTACCAGAGGCGAAAGCTTCGTTAGTTTTAGCACTTACTACTGGAACGATCGGTTTATTGGGGGCAACTGCTATGGCTGGAACAATCGGCGGCGGTGGTGTTGGTGATTTAGCATTAACTTATGGTTATCAGCGTTTTAATAATACTCTAATGTTTGTTACCGTAATCATTTTAATTATCTTTGTACAATTAATTCAAACATTGGGAAATCATTTATCTAAAAAAATTAGAACACATGAATAGGGGAAGAAAAATGAAAAAGAGAATATTGAGTTTATTATTAGTGATGGTTTTTGTTTTGGCCGGATGCCAAAGTAGTAGTGATAAAAGTGAAGATAAGACAACAATTATCTATGGTAAGGCAGCGGGGCCATATACAGTCTTATTTGAAGATGCCATTATTCCAATTTTGAAAAAAGAAGGTTATCAATTTAAATGCATCGAATTTTCAGATTTATTGCAAAATGATACAGCCTTAAATGAAGGCGAGATAGATGTCAATGTTGAGCAGCATACAGCTTACATGAAAAATTTTAATGAATCACAAGATGGTGATTTAGTAGCTTTGACAGCAATTCCAACTGTACCTGCAGGAATTTTCTCAAATACTCATAAAAGCTTAGAGGAAATTAAAAAGGGCGCTAAGATTGCTGTACCAAACGATGCTTCAAATACATCTAGAGCATATGTTTTATTACAAAAAGCAAAGTATATTACTTTAGATCCAGATGTGGATATTAGTTCCGTGACAAAAGATGATATTATTAAAAATCCTTATGAAATAGAGTTTACAGAAATGGATTCAACAATGATTCCTCAAGCTTTAGATGAGTTTGATTATGCTGTAATCACCGGCAGCATAGTTTATAATGCAGGAATTGATGCTTCGAGTGCGTTATTACAGGAGGATGTTTTAGAACATTTATTGTTACAAGTAGTTGTAAAAGAAAAAAATAAAGATACAAAATGGGCTAAAGCAATTGTTGAAGCTTATCGTTCAAAAGAATTTAAAGAATATTTAGATAAAAATAATAATGGTTTATGGTATGTACCTAGCTATAATTAAAAGGGGATAAGTGTGAAAGAAATTTATAAAAAAAGCCGACCTAAAAAATTAAAAATTCATGATGAACTCGTTTGTTGAATAGAAGATAAATTGATTTGGCTTATATCAATATCCATAGATTTCAATAATTCTAATGCTTGATGAGTGGTTATCTTCTGGTTGCGTGGTTTTGGATTTTTTAATGATTCATAATCAGATGGATTGAAGTTTTCACCAGTTTTTGTCATATGGTATATAGAAATAAGAATCATTCTAGCGGTCGCTATAATAGCTTTCTTATGATCACGTCGTTTCTTAATACGATTATACTTGATTCTGAAATATGTTTCTTTTTCACTCTTGATAGCCGAAAGAGCACATTGAACAAGAAATGGTTTCAAATACTAACCAGTTTTGAATATATTCGTCAATATTATTCATGTGTTTTATAGTGCAGTTGATTTTGAATCTTTGGTCAGATTCAATGTGAGAATTCTGAATGGCTTGAAAAATTTGATCAGATTTCTTTGAAACAGAACCCTTGAGAATTTTCTTAAGATTGTCTTCAGTGATAATATCACTTTTGAGAATCTCATCCATGGCAGCTTTACAATTCTTTCCTAAATGATCAGTAGAGACAGAAGCTAAGGCAATATTAGAAACAGTCATACAGTTTTGATAACGATTGCGTTCAGAAGAGCGCTTATTGACAAGTTTAATGCGATAATGTGATATTTTTCTAAGTTCTCTAATGTTTTTAGGTGGAATAAAAGAGTACTTGAGAAGATCTTGTTTAAAGATGTTAGCAATCCATTTTGAATCTTTCTTATCGGTTTTCTTACTTCTAATCACCTTCACGTATTTAGGATGAGTAAGAAAAATATTGAGTTCAGATTCAAGGATATTAAAGACAGGAATTCAGTACTTACTGGTAGATTCCATGCAAACATCAAAACAGTTGTTTGATTTAAGCCAGTTTAAAAGATTCAACAAATCAGAGTTAAAAGTAGAAAACTGCTTTTGAATATAGGTCGTGACATTATTATCACCAGAAGCAGCGATGGCCGCTACAATAAGATTTTTATGAATATCCATGCCACAACATATTTTACGAACAATCTTCATAAAATAAAACCTCCTTTCAAAGAAAGGAGAAGTGGTACTGACTGTCATCTAGCAATATGACCAAATTGGTAATATATCAATAATAAGTGTCCAGGCTCTGAGTCCTAATTATTTGTGCTCGAAAAGATGACGGCGACTTATAATTATACAAGATATTCTAACGAGTAGAAGGAATCAGAATGTCTTTCAAGAAATATTTGTGTCCATGCGCTTAGCGTGGGGAAATGGAGAAAAGTATGAAATATGAATTTGAAACTCGTTGTATTCATCCTGCAAATTTAGAATTGAAACAGCATCCTTATGGTGCTGTTTCAATTCCAATATACCAAACAGCAATTTTTTCTCATCCTGGGATTGGGGAAAGCAGAGGGTATAACTATTCTCGTGAAAGTAATCCAACAAGAGCTTATTTAGAAGAGATTATTTCCAATTTAGAGGGCGCAGTTGATACAGTTGCTTGTTCTAGTGGAATGGCAGCAATTTCATTGGTACTAGAACTTTTTAGTAGTGGTGATCATTTGATATGTTCAAATGATTTATATGGCGGTTCAACTCGACTATTTACTTTGCAGCAAAATAAAGGTTTAAAATTCAGTTATGTTGATACAACTAATTTAAAGAGTTTTAAGCAGTATATTCGTCCTCAAACAAAAGCTGTTTTTATTGAAACGCCGAGTAACCCAACAATGCAAATAAGTGATTTAAAAAAAATTAGTGCCTTGTGTCAAGCCCACAAGCTGTTACTAATTGTTGATAATACCTTCCTTTCACCATATTTTCAAAATCCATTATTATTAGGTGCTGATATTGTAATTCATAGTGCTACTAAGTTTCTAAGTGGGCATAATGATATTATTGCTGGAAGTATTTCGACTGGTGATCATAAACTAGCTAAAAGGATTAGAGAAGTTTCAAAGACAGTTGGAAATAGCTTGTCACCACTAGATTGTTATTTATTGATTCGGGGGATCAAGACGCTGGCAATCAGACAAAAATCACAACAAGAAAATGCGCTGAAAATTTCAAACTGGTTAAATCGGCATCCGCGGGTTAGCAAAGTTTATTATCCTGGTTTAATAGAGCATCCAGGATATGAAATCAATAGAAATCAAGCCCGCGGCTTTGGCAGCATGATAGCCTTTAGTGTTGAAAATCATTTTTTAGCAAAAAAGATTTTAGAAAATGTACAATTAATTACTTATGCAGAAAGTCTTGGAGGTGTGGAGTCATTGATTACTTATCCAATGATTCAAACCCATGGTGATGTTCCAGCAGAAATTAGAGCTAAATTAGGAATTACAGATAATTTTTTGCGATTATCAGTAGGAATAGAAAATATTGATGATTTATTAGCTGATTTGAGGCAGGCTTTTGGTGATAATGATAAAATCTAATTTTGATTCAATAATAAACCGTACTGATACAAACTCCTTAAAGTATGATTTCACTAGTGAAAGAGAACGTCCTGATGATATTTTACCGTTATGGGTGACAGATATGGATTTTATCGTTGCTCCAGAAATACAACAACGATTATATGATGTGGTAAATCATGGTATTTATGGATATAGTGATAGTAAGGATGGTTATTATCAAGCTATTTATAGTTGGTATCGGTCAAAATTTAATTACGAAATAAAAAAGGAATGGATAGTTAAGACGCCTGGTGTTGTATTTGCTTTAGCACAAGCAGTGCGGGCATTTACTAAATTGGGTGATGGAGTAATTATTCAAACACCAGTATATTATCCTTTTAAAGAAGTAATTATTGATAACGGAAGACGTGTTATAACAAATTCTTTAGTTTTAAAAAACGCTCATTATGAAATAGACTTTGATGATTTTGAAGAGAAGATTAAGAAAGAAAAAGTAAAATTGTTTATTTTATGTTCGCCACATAATCCAGTTGGTCGAGTTTGGAAAAAAGATGAGCTATTAAAATTAGGGCAAATCTGCCTTAAAAATGATGTTAAAATTATTAGTGATGAAATCCATAGTGATTTTATTTATCCGGGGCATCAGCATCATGTTTTTGCATCATTAAAGACAGAATTACAGAATATTACAATAACCTGTACGGCTCCTACTAAAACTTTTAATTTGGCCGGATTACAAATTTCAAATATTTTTATTGCCGATGAAAATTGAGATTACAATTTAAAAAAGCTATTGCCAGTACTGGTTATAGCCAGTGTAATTTGTTTGGATTAGCAGCTTGCCAGACAGCTTATGAATCGTGTTCAAGCTGGCTTGAAGATTTAAAGCAATATTTATTTGAAAATACACGGTTTGTAGATGAATATTTGAAAGAACACATACCATTGATAAAGTTGATTATCCCGGAGGGAACTTATTTGCTTTGGCTTGATTTTAGAAGATTACAAATTTCAGATAAAGAATTAAATGATTTATTGATTGAACATGCTCGATTATGGCTAGATAGTGGAACGATGTTTGGAAAAGAAGGAAAAGGGTTTCAAAGAATTAACATTGCTTGCCCAAGAGCATATTTAAGACAAGCTTTGAATCAATTGAAAAATGCACTTGAAGAAATTGAATATTAATATTTTAAGTATCAATTTCTTGAAATATTATTAAAGTAATTATTGGTATAGTGGTTAGTTAGGTATATGACTTGTAAAAATGATTTATTATAAAAAACAATGCTCTAACTGAAATGTAGAATAGATTTGTTTTAGTTGATTTGATAAAGATTTCTAAATCTTTGTAATAGAGATTAAAAGTATAATATATTTAGACTAAAATACTTGAAATCTAGATTTCTTTTGGAGAAACTAATTAAAGTTTAATCAGATTAAATGCTTATTTTTTTAAATATGCTATAATAGTCATATAAGGTATCACGGACCCTCTCCCATATAATTCGTGATACCTTTTATTTTGTTTAGAATATATTTTCAATAAAATAATATTGCTTAGTATTTATGGTATAAATATAGTACATTTTACTACTATCAGACTGTTCAAATATTTTCCGATAATAAAGTTCATCAAAGTTTGGATGTGTGTTGCCAGGGACTGATAAAGAATGAAATAGATCAAGAATTTGCTTTTCTAAATAATGATTTTTAGATGTATTGAATCCATGATAAAAATCCATATAGTTTTTATTTGTAAATACGTAATGACTAAAAAATCAATGTACTAAAAATCATGAAAATAATTATTTTATTTTTTCGATTTATGTTATTGTAACTGTTAATACGATTGTGAAGATTCATTTCATAGTAATATTGATTATCTTGAGTATTGAGATGTTCACCAGCTAATAATTCGTTAATAGTAATGCCTAAGATATCGCGAAAATCGTGATAAAATGAAGCATCGATAAAATTTCGACCATTTTGATATAGCTTTATTTGTTACATTTAGTTTTTCAATCTGGGTTAAGTTTTTTCTTTACAGCATGTCGCAATAAATTTTCCAATTTTAATACAATCCATCTATTGATTTCTCCTTTATATTTTGATTATAACGAGTTTTAATTAATTTATAAATCTACCAATAGTTGATTTATAAAAACTAATAATAAAATTATTTTTTAAATAGGAAGATTAAGTGATAAAATTATTTGTAAAGGAGCTGATATTATGAATAGCCAGTATAAAATAGGGGATATTTCACGATTGTTTAATTTATCAAGTGAAATGATTAGGTATTATGAAAAAATGGGAATTATTGATCCTATAAGAGATGAAAAGAATGGGTATCGCTATTATAGTATTTTTGACATATATATTTTATTAGAATGTTTACAGTATCAGAATTTAGGAATGAAAATAAAAGAAATTCCTAATTTTATTAATTTTAATTATAGAGAAAAGCTTCAAAATCAGTTACATATTTTCCAAAGGCGACTAAATAAAGAGATTGATTATAAAGTCATGTTGAAAAAACGAGTCACAGAGTTGGCAATGCAACTGGAGGTAGCTGATTTAAATTTATCAAATTATTGGGTAAAGAAAATTAATAAAAAATATGCTTTTGATTTTGTAGATGGAATTGGTGATGATTATGATAAAGTTAATACTAGTGAAGATAATATTCGATTTTTATTAAATGATAAATATATTAATTTTATTGATAGTTATGTTTGTTTTAATAAAGATAAAGATGAATGGTATTTTGCTATTGATGAGGAATATTTTAATGGATTAAGTATTTCTTATAAAAAGAAGTATACAATTATTCCGGCTCATTATTGTTTATGCACGGTAATAGAAATGGGACCGTTAGGACAGTTTAGTCATGAGTGTTATGAAGCAGCAGTAATGTATGCTCAAGATAAAGGTTATCATGTACAGTTACCAATACGGGGGATTATTAGGGGGCGTGGATATGAAGGTGATCATTTTAAACGGTATTTAGAAATACAAATTCCGATTATAAAAAACTCTCAAATAGCTTGAGAGTTTTTTATGTTGTTTTAGTAAAATATATGTGATTAAAAAAGAATATGTGAATAATATCACATATAATAAATTAGAGTTGACCTTCAAATCATTTGATACTGTAAAATAAAGTTATAAAAGGATTGGAGGATATTAAAATGGCTTTAAAAAAATTATTTACCCCTTATCAAATAGGAACTGTAAAAATTCCTAATCGTTTAGTAGTTCCGGCAATGGTGACAAATTATTGTACGATTGAAGGTAAAATTACTGAGCGTTATATGAAATATATTGAAGAAAAGGCTAAAGGCGGCTGGGGTTTGATTATTACTGAGGATTATGCAGTTCAACAATATGGTAAAGGATATCAAAGAATTCCCGGTTTATATAAAGATGAATTGATTGAAGGAAATAAACAATTAACAACGATGGTTCATAAGTATGAATCAAAAATCTTTTGTCAAATGTATCATCCAGGTAGACAAACTACTAGAATTGCTAATGAAGATCATATGCCAGTTGCTCCTTCAGCAATTGAATGTCCCTTATGTCAAGAACAACCAAGAGATATCACAGTTGCTGAAATCAATCAATTAGTAAAAGATTTTGGTAGTGCTGCTAAACGCGTTAAAGAAGCTGGTTTTGATGGAATTGAGCTACACTGTGCCCATGGTTATTTATTAGCGGAATTTTTATCACCATTTGTCAATAAGCGAGTTGATAACTATGGTGGTTGTCTACAAAATAGAGTACGAATAGTTGCTGAAATTTATTTAGAAATGAGAAAACAAGTTGGTGATGATTTTCCAATTATCGTCCGTCTTTCTGGTAATGAATATGTTCATGGTGGAAGAACTGAAGCAGAAACTTATGAATTATGTACGATTTTTGAAGAATTAGGTTTTGATGGTATTCATATTTCTAATGGCTCTTATGCTTCACCTGGAAATAGAGCAGTAATTGCTCCAATGTTTACGGAACATGCATTGAATATGGAGATATCAGCACAAGTAAAGAAATTGGTTGATTTACCAGTAATTGTAACTAATCGAATTAACGATCCGCAAATGGCAGATACATTAATTAACATGGATAAAGCTGATTTTATTGGAATGGGGCGTGGTTCATTGACTGATCCAGATTTACCTAATAAAGCAAAGGCAGAAAAATATGGGAATATTAAAATGTGTATCGGGTGTCTACAAGGATGTGAAATGCCATTATTTTTTAATCAAGAAGTCACTTGCTTAGTTAATCCACGGGTAGGACGTGAATATGAAAATTCAATGGACATTGTAGAAAAAGCAAAAAAAGTAATGATTGTTGGAGGGGGACCTGCTGGTCTGCAGGCGGCTGAAACTGCGGCAATGATAGGTCACAATGTAACTGTTTATGAGGCTCAGGAAGAAGTTGGCGGTCAATTTAGATCTGCAGCTTATCCAATTGGTAAAGGAGAATTAACAACATTAATATCTGTATTTAAAAAGAATTTAGAGGATCTGCATGTAAAAGTACATTTAAATACTTTAGTAACAAAAGAGATGATTGAACAAGAAAACCCGGATGCTATTATTTTGGCTACTGGAGCAAGACCGCTGGTGCCGGCAGTCAAAGGTATCGATAAAGAAAATGTAGTCAATGCTGAAGATGTGTTATTAGGAAAAATCGCTACAAAAGTTGAGCATATCGTTGTTTGCGGAGGGGGCGAAGTTGGTTGTGAAACTGCCACATTTATTGCTCAAACGCATCGTCATGTAACAGTTCTAGAAATGAAACCAGCTGTTTTGACTGATATGGATCCCATTAATATGAGCTGTCTATTACCAATTATGAATGAATCAGGAGTAACTGCCAGAGCTAATTGTACTGTGACAGAAATTTTAGATGATGGAGTGGCATTTATTAATGAACAGGGAGAAAAAGAAGTTATTTCTGCTGACTTAGTTGTCTTAGCATTTGGATATAAAGCCTATAATCCGTTAGAAAAAATTGCAAATGAATTATGTGAAGATGTTCAAGTAGTAGGTGGCGCAATTAAGGCAGGTAATGCTTTACCAGCAGTTAAAGAAGGTTATGAAGCTGCTTTAAATATAAAATAATTATCTAATAGCATAATTTAAATCTTAAAAGAAAAAGAGCATTCGTTATGAATGCTCATTATTATTTATTTCTTTTTAAAAAACTTAAAGAATTTTGAAAAGTTTTCACAATTGAAATATCCTTCATCACGAACCCAAGTTGGGCAAGTATCAAAGTTGTCAGTTAGTACGTAATATCCATAAGAAATGTTCATGTTATGTCCCTCCTAGATGTTCTGTTTTTAATACAATTATATTATATATTAATATTTTAATAATTATAGAGACAGAAATAATAAAAAAATAAGATTTATTTGTGCATCATGCACAAATAATGGTAAAATAAATATAAAGGAAGTGAGTAAAATGGGATTTACGATTGAAGATGCGTTAGTACAAACTCAAGAGCAATATCATTTAAAATTGTTAGCTGGTCGTGAGGGCTGTTCAAATGCGATGAGTTGGGTTCACATGATTGAGGATACGACAATTATTCAACAATTATGGGGAAAAGAATTGGCAGTTACAACAGGTTTAGGATTTCAAAGTCACGATTCGTTATTTGATTTTATCAAGTGTTTGGTTAAATACCATAGTGTTGGATTAGTTATCAATACAGGTAAATATATATTTGAAATTCCTCAAGATATAATTGACTATTGTAATGAGCAGGATTTTCCGCTGTTAACGACACCCTGGGAAGTACACATGGCAGATTTAATTAAGGATTTTAGTATGCGCTGTTTATATTCACAACGAGAAGACAATCAGATTTCAAAATTATTTCAGAATGTTTTTACAACTCCTCAAGTTGTTGAGGAGGTTCGGCAGCAATTGTTAGGTGCATTTGATGTGGATGGTTTTTTTCAAGTTGTTTTAATTGGAATTGAAGATTCTGATCAGTTTGATGCAATTGAACGACGTAGAGTTTCTTTTCAATTGGAATTATGTTTTGAAAAAATACAAAGCCCATATACATTTTTTTGGTTTGATGGATATTTTGTATTAATTGTAAATAATTTAGATCCGGATTCATTAGAGAAAATTACTGATAAAATGTATAAAAGAACAAAGAAGCGAATGCCTTCAAGATTTATTCACTTAGGTATTGGAACGCCAATGACAGATTTTAGACAAGTAATCTTAAGTTATAAACGAGCTCGAGCTGCAGTTGCAATGGCAGAACAATTTAAATATCCGATGATTCTTTTTGAAGAGATGGGAGTTTATCAAATCTTATTTTCAATCGAGGATAAACAAATTTTATCAGGAATGTATCAGCATTTATTAAAGCCTTTAATAGATTATGATCAAAAACATCATAGTGAATTAGAAAAGACATTGTTCTATTACCTGATTCATGATGGCAGTCAAGTAGCGATGGCCAAAAATTTATATATGCACCGAAATACGATTAATTATAGAATGACTAAAGTCAAGGAATTATTAAATTGCCAGTTAGATACATTTGAAGAAAAAATGCCATATATGTTAGCTTTATATATCAAAAAAGTCATTCAAGAAGATATTAACAAAGATAAAGATTTATTTGCTGCAATACAATAATCATAGCTAACAGTTCATATTAGATTTCTATGTTTCATTTTTTGACACAACCAAAAATTATATAGTATTTATATTTTTTTTAACTATGATAACTTTAAAGTGTTAAGAAATGAGGGATTAAATAATGAAATATTTATGTTTAGATTTTGGTGGCACCGGAGTTAAATATGCAATTATTGATGAAAACTTTCAGTTATATGATGTAAATAAAGAAAATAAAATATTTCAAAGTCATGATGAAATGATTACCTGGGTAGTGGATTTATTTAAAACTATACACATGAAATTATCCGGAATTGCGATTAGTTATTGTGGGGAAATGAATCCCTTTACAGGTTTAATAAAAAATGGTGGTAGTTATAGATTTAATGATAATAAAAATATTAAACAAATCCTTTGGAGTAAATGCCACGTACCAGTTTCGATTGAAAATGATGGTAATTGTGCGGCATTAGCAGAATTGTATAGAGGCTCATTAAAAGAAACGAGTAATGGGGCAGTACTAGTATTGGGTACTGGAGTTGGATGCGCAATTATTATTAACGGGGAATTATATCGTGGGTGTAATTATTTTGCTGGAGCAGCTACGTTTTCTTTAATTGATTCTAAACATGACTTTGATTGGCAAAATACATTTGGATTGATTGGCGGTGTAGGTTATTTAACAAGAAATTATGAAAAACGATTTGCATTAGAGCGAAATTCGATCGATGGATTAGCCTTTTTTAACAAGGCTAATCATAATGATATTGCTAGTTTAGAAATACTACGGGATTATACTAAAAATCTTGCAAGATATATTTTTAATATGCAAATGTTATTAGATTTAGAGAATATTAGTATTGGTGGAGGGATTAGTACTCAGCCGTTATTATTAACAATGTTAAAGAAAGAAGTGAGTGATTTATTTGATTGCATCCCATTTCCGGTAACTCCACCAGAGATCAAAGTGTGTCATTATTATAATGATGCAAATTTGATTGGAGCTTTTTGCTGGTACAAGAAAGCTAATTTTTAAATGAATAAATTTAATTAATATTATATAATGGTAATAATGAGTGGAGGAAGATAATATGTTTATGTGCTTAGCTTATTTTTTATCAATTGTTAATAACTCTAATAATAAAGATTTAAATTATTATATTGCCAAATATATTATAGAAAATATTAATCACATAGGAAGTATTACTTTACAAGATGTGGCTGATGGCTGTTTTGTTTCAGTTCCAACAGTAAAACAGTTTTTAAAAAAATTTGGTTATTCTAATTATTCGAATTTTAAAGAAAGATTAGAAAGTGAATTGGATGTTCGTAAAGATCAAATATATCGAGGTTATAAGATTTTTAACAAAAAACGATTAGCTGTAGCGGTTTCACATTTAGTTGATTATCCATTAGAATTCAATGATAAAATGAAATTAAAGTTGATCATTAAAGAAATAGCTCAAAGTCAGAGAGTTATTATTGTTGCTTCCCCTACGATAACTCCAATTCTTTTTAATTTTCAAATTGATATGATTTCAATGGGGAAGACAGTGATAATGTCGTCTTTATTAAAAGATAATTCTATTGAAATAGAGGATAATGATTTAATTATATTGATTTCAGGTACTGGTAGACTTTTTTTATCTGATGATAATTTAGTGTCGATTTTAGGAAATAAAGCTAATAAAGTTATTATTTTTTCAGGCGAAACAAAAATAAATTTTCATTACAATGTTTTTGAGGTAATTAATATATTATCTAATAATGAAATGTTTGAGACTGAGTATTTGTTGTTGTATTATTTTGATTTGATTAAATTTTATTATCACGAGATTATTTATCAGGAGCAGTGATAAAATGATCGATATCCTTTTAGATTTATCAATGAATGCAAAAATTAATAATACGGATCAAATTCTTGTTAAATATTTTTTAAACCAAAGGGAAAAGCTAATAGAACTATCTTTAGAGGATGTTATTTATGATACCGGTCTATCTAAATCATCAATCATTAGATTTTGTAAAAGTATAAAAACTAGTCATTTCACGGATTTTAAAAAGACTTTTGTAAGAGAATTTAATGCTGTGATTTGTGATTTTATTTATTTGCTCGATGATCGTGATAAACTTGATGATTTAGTTATTGCATGTAATCATTGTCATCAAATTATTTTATTTGGTGAGCGAGAAGCAATGTTGATTTGGAAAATGTATTTGAAATATTTTTATGTATTAGGTTATGATATTTATATAATTAATGAAGAAGATAACAATTTAGCTATTAATATGGATGAACATACGTTATATTTTTATAGTCATCTTCAGATAAGTTTAGAAAAATACTATGATTATAATATATCCAATGCTTTGATCAGGAATATTTATAGACATTTAAATGACGAAAATAATTATATCATAT
The DNA here is from genome assembly GCF_019041935.1 of Erysipelatoclostridium sp. MSK.7.34. Classification (NCBI taxonomy): domain Bacteria; kingdom Bacillati; phylum Bacillota; class Erysipelotrichia; order Erysipelotrichales; family Coprobacillaceae; genus Thomasclavelia; species Erysipelatoclostridium sp. MSK.7.34. The sequence goes on along the minus strand of NZ_JAHPYJ010000015.1, from coordinate 36,113 downwards.
CTTTAAAGAGCTCGTATACTCATAAACGTTTTTTAGAGATACACGAACAGCCAGGGATTAAGAAGAAATTTGAATTAATGAAGATTATTGAAAGCTTATTAGCAAGATTAAATAACCAAGGATAAGTATTAAAGTTTCAAAAAATGAAACCTTAGCACTTATTTTTTTTATTGGTTTTTATTTTGGACTAATGAAAAGTTTTATGTACTCTTAAATGATTATACTTCTAGATAAAATGTAGTTATAAAGTTAGGAGGAGGAAAAATTATGAATGATTTTATCCAAAATAAAGTTATACCTTTTGCACAGAAAATTGAAAACAATTTTATTTTAAGTGCAATAAGTGGCGCATTTATGAAAGTGATGCCAGCGTTATTAGGAGGAGCTGTATTTTCATTATTTCAGGGTTTACCATTGGGAGACTGGTATACAAATTTTTTATCGTCTACTGGAATATCTGATGCTTTAGCTGTAGGGGTTGCTGTTTGTAATTTAACAGCATTATATTTCATTTTTGCTTTAGGTTATAATTTAGGTGAAAAGTTTAATGTTAATCCATTTCAAACAGCAATTGTTTCGTTATTATCACTATTGTTGGTTACACCATTTTCTTATAACAATGTTGATAGTACAAATGGAGCTGTAACATTGATAAAAAATGTTATCCCAGTTGATAACTTAGGTGCTAGTGGTATCTTCACTGCCATGTTATGTGGGATTATTGGGGCATATGTTTTTGCTTTTGCCGTTAATCATAATTGGAAAATAAAATTACCAGATTCGGTACCGGAAATGGTTTCTAAACCATTTGAAGCTGTTGTTCCAGCATTTTTAGTATCAGCCTTGTTTTTATTGGTAAGGTCTGGATTTGCTGTAACATCTTATGGAAATATTCAAAATTTTATTTATACTATGGTTCAAGCGCCTTTAGTAAGTTTAGGTAATAGTTTTCCAGCCATGTTGATTAGTATGTTAATATTATTGCTGTTATGGTGGGTTGGAATTCATGGTACTTCAGTTGTACTTTCTGTCATGATGGTAATTTGGATGGAACCAGCAATTACAAATTTAAATAATTATATGGCCGGAGAACCTGTAACCTTAGTCACAACTTATATGTTTTTCTTTGTTTTTTGTCAGTTTATTGGTGGACCAGGATGTTTATTTGGGCTTACTTGCGATATGGCAATATTTGCTAAAAGCGAACGTTTTAAAGCGTTTGGAAAAGTGTGTTTTGTTCCGGGGATGTTTAATATCGTAGAGCCTGTTATTTTTGGTTTTCCAATCGTATTAAATCCAATTATGTTTATTCCGTTTATTTTAACACCACTTGTATTTATGATTATTGGTTATTTGTTGATGGTTACAGGTGTTGTGAATATTCCCGCCTTAATGTTAAGTGTAATGACAATTCCAGGTCCAATTGCGGGATTTATTTTAGGTGGGGGAATTAGTTTAGGAATCATGATTGTAATTATGTGCTTGTTATCATGTATAATTTATTACCCATTTTTTAAGATTTGTGACAATCAGGCTTTAGAAGCAGAGAAAAAAAGTAATCAAGAAAAAACACTTGAAGAAAACAAAATCTAGAAATGAGGAAAAATTATGAGCAACGTAAAAAGATTGATTAATGCTTCAAAGAGTGAGATAAACAAAATGGGTCCTTTAGAATTAAAAGAATCTATCTATAAATCGGAAGGTCGAGTTATCATGGGACAACATTTAATTTTTGCTGGCCCAGGGACGGTAATGGGTGTGACAAATGCTGAATTGCTTTGTTCGTTTGGTGCAGATATGGTTATGCTTAATACTATAGATTTAGATAATTTTGAAAATAATCCAGGATTGTGCGGCTTAACTATCAAAGAGCTTAAAGAAAAATGCAATTGTCCAATTGGTGTTTATTTAGGGTGTCCTAAGAAGGGAGAAAAGCGTTCTGATGAAAAAACACTTTACCGATTGGCTGGAATGTTAGCAACAAAAGAACATATTTTAAAAGCAGTTGCTTTAGGAGTGGATTTTATTGTATTGGGTGGTAATCCAGGTTCTGGAACATCGATTGAAGATGTAATTGAAGCAACCAAATTAGTAAAAGAAATATGTGGAGATGATATTTTCTTGTTTGCTGGCAAGTGGGAAGATGGTATCGAAGAAAAGGTACTAGGTGATCCTTTAGCAGCATATGATACCAAAGATGTTATTAAAAGACTTATTGATGCTGGTGCTGACTGTATCGATTTACCAGCTCCAGGGACTAGAGCAGGAATCACAGTAGATATGATTAGAGAATTAGTAGAATATATTCATCGCTATAAACCAGGTACTTTAGCCATGAGTTTTTTAAATAGTTCGGTCGAATGTGCCGATGAGGATACAATTCGGCAGGTTGCCCTTTTAATGAAACAAACCGGATGTGATATTCATGCTATCGGGGATGGAGGCTTTGGCGGATGTACTTGGCCAGAAAATATTTATCAATTATCAGTATCAATCAAAGGAAAAAATTATACGTGGTTTAGAATGGCTAGTAATAGTAGATAGTTAATAAGAATAAAAAAGAATTAATCTTAAACATTTAAATGTTATGATTAATTCTTTTTAGTCTAGATAATAAGAGTTTTAAATACTGTTGGCTGCTAAATAACCTTGAGTAATGGCATTATTAATATCAGCAGCTTTTTCATTGCAGTCACCAACAAGATGAATATCAATATTGTGAGCTGTTAATTCACTGACATCAAATGGATTAGGTTTAGCTCCAGTAGCTAAAATAACATAATCACATGGAATCGTTAATTCACCATCGCCATTAGCAGCTTTGATACAATCGTTTTTAATTTCAATTACCTTTGTTTTAGTCAATAATTTAACTTGATGTTTTTCAAAATCTTCAAACATTACTGGCTTTACAGTTGATGATTCTTCTTTTGCAATTTCTTCAAGCATTTCTATGACAGTAACGTCCAAGCCCATTTGTGCTAAAAATTCTGCAGTTTCCGCTCCGACTAGACCACCGCCAATAATCGCTACATGGCCACTAGGGAATTGTTCATAGTTAAGAACTTTCCAAGCATCTAACACATGAGTTAAATCACTGCCAGGAATTGGTAGGGAAGCATTATTGGCACCAACAGCGATGATAACACTATCAGGATGTTCGTTTAATATATCTGTACTAGTTGCTTTTTTACCTAATCTTAAATCAACATTCAATATTTTCATTTCATTTGATAAGTAATTGATAGCCCGATTCATTTCAGCTTTACGTGGTGGAATCGCTGCAATATTAAGTTGACCACCTAATCTAGTGTCTTGTTCAAATAAAATAACATCATGTCCTTTTGTTTTTGCTACCCGAGCAGCTTCTAAACCTGCTGGTCCCCCTCCAACAACTACAACTTTTTTCTTTGTTGCTGCTGGGGTAATTATTCGTTTGTATTCATAACCATTTTCAGCATTTAAAACACAACTTAAAAATTGTCTATTTTGGATTGCATCGGTACAGCCTTTATTACACATCATACAATGACGAATTCGAGCAGCTTCATTATTTTTTAATTTTTTAACATAATCAGGATCAGCTAATAATGAACGACCTAAACCAATAATGTCACAAATCCCGTTATCAATCAAGGATTCACCATTTTGGGGAGTAAGGATTCGTCCAACAGAAGACACTGGAATCGTAACAACATCTTTAATTTGTTTTGTATATTTATTCATAAAACAGTATGGTTGAGTTCCCATTGCAGGAATGGTATCATTCATATTTCCAGTATGATTGGCTTGACCAACATGGATCATATCAACTCCATGAGCCTCTAAGATAGTAGCCAATTTAATAGCTTCATCAATTTTTAGGCCTCCTTTACCACGAAGCGGATTTTCAGTGATAATTGGCAGTTTATAATCGATGCAAATATCTGGAGCATTTTCTTTAATTACTTTGACAACTTCGAGAGCAAAGCGAATACGGTTTTCAAATGAACCACCATAATTATCATTTCGGTGATTTAGAATGGTTGAGCAAAGGGAACCGACAAGACGATCACCATGAACCTCAATAACATCCACCCCCGCGGCGGCAGCACGCTTAACACAAGCGCCGATTTTATCAATAATTGCTGTAAGCTGGGCTTCAGTTACTTCATCGATATAATGTAGCATGTCATGATGTAATTTAGCACGTGCAGCCTGCATATCACCTTTTCTAAATAATTCTGCTAGAGCATCAACATCATATTCAGGATGAAAGATTTGAATCCCTAGTTTGCAATCATACTCATGTAAGGCATCGCTTAATTTTTTGAAAGCTTCGATTTGACCGTCATGAAAAAGTTTAGGTGTAGGGGAAACAGTATTGACTGGAGCAACATCACCTAAAACAATATAAGCAACATCGCCTTGCGCTAAACGTTTATAGAAATTAAAACTTTGTTCACCGATTGAACCATCTCTTTCTTCATACCCGGTTGTCATTGGGGGAAACATAATTCGGTTTTTTAAAGTAATTTTTCCAACTTTAATAGGTTTTAGTAAATTCATATATTTTCTCCTTTGATTAAATATTTTTACATAAATGATATGCGTCACTTATAGCATTTTTAATTTTTCCTGGGGTTGCAGCGTCACCTAAGACGTTGTAGCTAAGTTGCATTTGATCGAGGGTTTTTTCTAACTCATGATCAGCATAATAACCAGTAGCTTCAATGATTGTATCAACATTTTCAATTGTAATAGTATTGCCATCTTTTTGATATTCGAGAGTTGTTGGTGTAACTTTAACGACTCTACTATCAGTAATAATGTTCACGCCTTTATCAGCCATCCGTTGAACTAAAATACTTCGTGATGGTGAAGTATCATCCATAATAATATTTGATTTCATTTCAATAACAGTTACTTTTTTATTATTTGGATGGCGGTCATTAACTAATGGGGCAACAAAATCAGCAACTTCACAGCCAACAGAGCCTCCTCCAACAACGACAATATTTTTACCTGTCCACATTTTGCCAAGAAGCACATCTTGTCCGGTACCAGTATGAGGATGATTTTTAAAAATATCAAGTCGTAATGGTTTGGCTCCGGTTGCGACGATGATATGATCATAATGATGCTGTGATAAATAGGCTTGATCAACAATCGTGTTTAATTCAATTTTGATATTACAATCGATTACTCGTTTAATGAAATATTTAGTAGTTTGAGCAAAGTGCTGTTTAGCAATAGGATAACCTGCAACGATCATTGCGCCGCCTAATGTATGATGACGTTCAGCAAGGGTAACTTTGTGTCCACGCTTTGATAAAATATAAGCTGCCTCTAATCCAGCTGGACCTCCTCCGATAACTAGGATATTTTGGGATATTGTCGCAGGTGTTACAGTTTCTTCATTCTCACTTGTCAATGATGGATTAATTCCACATTCAACATGATCTTTTAACATGGTCGAGCTTAAACATCCCAAGCATCCAATACATGGACGAATATCATCTTCTTGACCATTTTTGATCTTATTAACAAAATCAGGATCACATAAGAGTGAGCGACCTACCATACATACGTCTGCTAAATCTCTTTCTAAAACTTCTTCGAGAATCCAAGGTTCATTCAAACGTCCTACGGTTGAAACAGGGATATTAACACATTTTTTTATTTCTCGTGCGCTGTCAATATGACTCGCTTGTGGTGTTCCAGGGGGTGCAATTGAGCTGCCGCGGTGGATAGTAGTTCCCCCAGAAACATGGATCATATCAACTTGAGCAGCTTCTAATCTTTTAGCAATATAACATCCTTCGTGTAATGATTGTCCGCCGGCTTCATAATCATCACCGCTGATACGAACAATAATAGCGAAATCACGCCCACATTTTTTTCGAACATTTGCAATTACTTCTAAAAGTAGACGAATGCGATGAGTTATGTCACCACCGTATTCATCAATTCGTTTATTATAGAGTGGAGATAAAAATCCTCCTAGTAATGCATGTGCGTGTGCAGCATGAATTTCAACACCATCTATTCCTGCTTTTTTTAACCGTAAGGCACCATCACCAAATTGTTCAACAATTATACTGATTTCTTCTTTTGTCAAAGGTCGCGGAGGAGTTTTAGCATAGTATGGACCAACCTCACTTGGACCAACTAATTGTGGTGTTTCCGGGAAAGGAATTGCCATATATGCTGGGTGTAGTAGTTGGGCTACGACCTTACTATCATACTTATGAATTTCATTAGCTAATTTTTGCCATCCTTCAAGATAGGAATCATCTTGAACTGATAAAGTATGAGCAATATATTTGTAGGTTGGCTCAATCATTGTTACTTCAGTTACAATCAGACCAACGCCACCTTTTGCTCTTCTGCTATAGTAATAGATCATTTCATCAGTAACATACCCATCTTTTGTTGCAAAGTTTGTTGACATTGGTGACATAAAAATTCGATTTTTTACTTCCAGCTGATTAATTTTTATTGGTTGAAAGAGTTTTTGATATTTATTTTCCAAATTCATACCTCCCTTATAAAGATATGATAGCACTTACATATATATAAAACATATTATATCAATTAAAAAACATATACATTTTCGTATATGCTTATAATAACTTAATATTTTTCTTATATTCACGTGGACTGACCCCTGTGATTTGTTTAAAAGTTTTAGATAGATGATAGGCTGATGAATATCCCAGGTCATTTGCAATCATTGTAACACTTTTACCATGAGCCAGCATTCTTTGAGCATAGAGAACTTTTTGTTGATGAATATAAGTTAGTGAAGGAATTGCTAAAATTGCAATAAAAGATTTATATAACATACTTGTTGAAACACCTAGTTGTAAAGCCATTGCGGTTAGTTTAATTGGTTCATGAAGATGGTCATGAATATACTTAATGGCATCATTAACTAATTCGATATGTGGTAAATCTGTTATTTGTGAAATATGGTCATTATTCCTTTTAAGCTGAGCGCGGATTATCTCTACAACAACTCGAATCAAAGCAGAGGTTATAATGCTTGAATAGCCAATTTCTTTTTCACTAGCTTCGATTAATAAACGTTCTAGCATTTCTTTGAAGTCTTTTATTTCTTCTTTATATATTAAATGCCCGTGTTTTGTTAAGAGAGTAATAAATTGTTGGCGCAATGATAGGGGTTCAATATCAAAATGAAAAAAATAATAGCTGTAGTTAGTATTTCCAGTATTTATTGAAGTGTTGAGCTTATAGGGTTCGATGATGAGAAAGCTGTGGGGTGGGCAGGTGTATTTTTTATTGCCAATGGTTGTAATAGACCCACCTTCTCGATAATAGACAATTTCAATATCATCAGTAATATAATTTGCTCTAGTATCGTGATTACTTTGCCAAAGTCCAAATTTATTGATAGTAAAACTAATCTTACCAAGTAAATCAGTTAACTCATCACTTTGGAATTGGGTATATTGATTTTGGGTTTGAATATACATCGTCATAATTACACCACCTTTGATTATTATTGTACTACTTTTTTAGTGGAAGGAGAATTTTTATCATAAAATTAAGTTGATTTGTATTGATGTTTTAAGGTTGATATGTATAAATAAAGGTAATAGGAGGGATTGGATGTTAGAACAAATTTTGCATTTCAAGGGCACTTGGCGCAGTTATCAACAACGTGTTCTTGATAAATATGACCGTTATAGTCAAGATCGTAAAATTCATATTGTTGCTGCACCTGGTTCAGGAAAAACAACTTTGGGAATTGAATTAATAAAAAGAATCGATTACTCGGCTTTAATCTTAGTCCCATCAATAACGATTCGTGAACAATGGGTAGAGCGTATTTGTGAAGCTTTTTTAGTTAAACAAGAAAATCGCGATCAATATCTTTCTCAAGATTTAAAAAAACCAAAATTAATTACTGTCGTGACATATCAGGCACTACATAGTGCGATGAGTCATTATTGTGGTGAACTAGTAGAGACTAATGATGAATTTAAAACAGTTGAAGAAGTTGATTATCATAATTTTGATGTAATCAGTAATTTTAAAGAATGCCAATTAGGAACTTTATGTCTAGATGAATGTCATCATCTTCGAAGTGAGTGGTGGAAATCATTAGAAGAATTTAAAAAAGCATTTAATAATATTTTCACAGTGGCTCTAACAGCAACTCCGCCATATGATTCTAATCTAAGCATGTGGACTAGGTATATGGATATGTGTGGTGATATTGATGAAGAGATAACAGTTCCAGAATTAGTTAAAGATGGTACTTTATGTCCACATCAAGATTATGTTTATTTCAATTATCCGGCCTCTCAAGAAAAACAAAAATTAAGTATCTTTGAGGAAAATAGTCAAAGTATTTTGAAGCAGCTAATACAAGATGAATATTTTTGTAAGGCTATTATGAGTCATCGCTTTTTTACTGAGGAAGTAAGTGATGATGAGCTATTAGATGATCCGAGCTATTTATCAGCAATGATAATTTTTTTAAATACTAAGGGAGTGTGCAGTGCGAATAAGTATCAAAAGCTTTTAGGATATAAATCGTTAGAACCCTTATCACTTAAATGGTTAGAAATTTTACTGCAAGGCTTTTTATATGATGATATTGCTTCATATCGAGTTGAAGAACAATACCGTGATGAATTGATTCGTGAATTGAAGTCTAAAGGTTTAATCGAAAAACGAAAAGTTTCTTTGTGTTTAAATCAAGCAATTGAAAAAATGCTAATAAATTCGGTTGGTAAATGTGAAAGCATTAAAGAAATTGTTAATTATGAATATAAAACGATGAAACAAGAATTACGACTTTTGATTCTTACTGATTATATTCGAAAAGAATATGAACGGGCATTAGGTGATGAAAGCAAAGATGTGAATAATTTAGGCGTTTTACCATTTTTTGAACAACTAAGGCGTGATAGTGCTAAAAATAAGACAGCAATTAAATTTGGTGTTTTATGTGGCACAATGATTATTATCCCCAAGGATGCTCAAACAGCATTAATAGAATTAGTTGAAGAACCTAGTAAAATCAGCTTCCATCAAATTGGAAAATTAGATGATTATGTAAAAGTTGAAATTAGTGGAAACCGTAATTTTATAACAGGGGTAATCAGTGAGGTATTTGCGCAGGGTTATATGCAAGTTTTGATAGGAACTAAATCTTTACTTGGAGAAGGTTGGGATTCACCGTGTGTTAATTCGCTTATTTTGGCTAGCTTTGTAGGCTCATATATGTTAAGTAATCAAATGCGTGGACGAGCTATTAGAGTTTTTGAGAAAACGCCCAATAAAACAAGTAATATTTGGCATTTAGTTTGTGTTAGACCAAAAGAAAAGTTAACGGGTCATTATGATGATGGCGGTAGTGAAGATTTTCAAACGCTTGCAAGGAGAATGGAACATTTTTTAGGGTTGCATTATCAGCAGGATATAATTGAAAATGGAATCTTGCGACTTAGCGCAATTAAATTGCCATTTAGTCCAGGAAATATAAAAAAAATTAATAAAGATATGCTTAAACTATCTTCAAAGCGTAGTCAATTAAAGAAAAGATGGGAAGATTCGTTAGCTGTCTATGACAAAATTGAAATTGTTGAAGAAACTGAAGTTAAAGAAGAATTTATAACTGTCGTTATGTTTATGGATGCTTTAAGAACTTTACTGATAATTGTTTTTAGTGGGATTATTGGTGCTGTCATTGGAATACCATTTCTAAAATCATTGACCTTGATAGATATTTTAGAATATCTAGTGGTGATAATTTATGTTGGAATATTTGTTATGAGTATTCTTTTGAGCATCAAAAAACTTTATACATTAGCAAATCCTTTAGGTCGTTTAGAAATATTTGGCAAAGGAATTAGAAATGCGTTAGAAAAAACCAATCAGCTGGATTCTTTGAATAGTCGCGTTGAAACAGATTCTTTTAATGCGATACATGCAATATATTTATTAGGGGGAACAGGGCATGATAAGGCTTTGTTTGCCAAATGCATCAATGAATTTTTTGCATCTATTGATAATCAACGTTATATTCTTTATAATCCTAAACGAAAAAATAAATTAGATTGTTATTTTGCAATTCCTGATAGTTTTGCTAAAAGAAAAGAAGATGCGCATATATTTGCTGGCTATATGAAGCCGTTTATTGGTAATTATCAGGTTATTTATACTCGTAATGAAAGTGGTAGAAAAATACTGCTAGAAGCCCGGGTTAGCGCTTTAGCTAATCGTCAAGATCGTTGTTTCACTAGAAAAAAAGTAAAGGGTGCATTAGAATAAAACTTTATAATAAATATTTGTTGTTTTCCTAAATTTCTAATATAATAGAAGTATAGTAATGGGGTGATATTATGAGTTATATTGAATTAGACGAAGTCGATTCTACAAATGATTACGTAAAACGTAATTTAAATAAACTTCCTAATCTAAGTGTAGTTCGTTGTAATTATCAAACAAATGGTCGGGGTCGGAATGGACACGTTTGGCAAAGTAAGAATGGTGATGACTTGCTGATGAGTATTTTGGTAAAAGATTTTAAAAAACCTCAAGACCTTCATAAAATGACACAGCTAGTTGCTTGTAGTGTGGCGGGGTTACTAGATCGTTATGGAATAAAAGCTAAAATTAAGTGGCCCAATGATATTTATGTTGATGATTTAAAGATTTGTGGAATCTTAGTAGAGGCAATCTATCAAACTGATTTAGAAGGGGTTGTAGTTGGAGTTGGATTAAATGTTAATTCAATAAACGGTGATTATGCTTCAATGAAGATGAAAACTGGCCAGACATATCAAGTTAAATCACTAATGATAGCAATGTTAACATATTTTAAGATATACTATAGTCTTTATCAGCAAGGTTCGTATGATAAAATTCTTGATTATGCTAATGATATTGCTTATTTAAAGGATAAACAGGTTGAATTTCAAGATTATGGTTTAGTTACATTTACTAAGTTGAATGAAAATGGTACAGTTAATTTTGTGGATTCAAATCATCGGGAACATAATATTTTAATAAATGAAATATCTTTGCATAAAGATTAAAAAGTTGTAATGAATAAAGCATTACAACTTTTTTAAACATGATTTTCTAAATAAACTGATAATTCATCAAATGTTTTGATTTTCAACATTTCATCAAAAGACTCATCATCTAATAAAAGATCAATAATTGAAGAATAGATTGTATTGAAAGTCATTATGTCTTTTTCATTTATTGAAATAAGCATGACTAAATGAACGGAGGTATCACCCCAAGGAATTGCTTTGTCATTCAATAAAAAAGTAATTCGGGTTTTTACATCACCAAAATGAATTGCATGAGGAACTGCAAATTTATTAAAAAATGAAGTTGTTGATATTTTTTCGCGTTCAAATACACTATCAACAAAATCTGTTTTAGCATCACCATGTTTTAACATTTGACTGCATAAAAATAAAATAGCATCCTTTTTACATGTAAAATCAACATTTCTAAAAAAGAGTTTAGGATCAATGTATTTAGATAATTCCTTTTTTAGCAGATCTTTTTTCTTTTTCTCTTTTAATAGATTGATTTTAAGATTCAATTTATCAATATCTTGTGATAATAGCAAGGGGCTGATTACCATACAATCGGGGCTTTCATAGTCATTAATAGTAGAAATCAAAAAATCAAAATGATAGTCTTGAATATTCTTTTTAGAAGAAATAAAACTAATTAATTGTACATTATCACCAAAGTTTAATAAAAATTGATTGGCAAAATGCTTTCGTAAATCATTATACTTTGGACAAATACATAGTGCTTTTAAATATTGTTTATTTTCTTCATTGGATTGAATCATTAAACCTAAATGAATTGCCAATAGGCCAATTTCGTTAATATTCACTGTAATATTGAAACTTTCTTGAAATTTATAGGCAAAATAAACAGCTAACTCATAAATGAAAGGATGGGTATTTTTAAGGTTATTATGGAAGTCATTTTGAAAGTAAAGCGAAGAATGATTTCTAAAAAATAAACGATGAATATGTAAAGCAAAATGATTTAAAGACATTTGATAATTAAGTTGCAATGAAAAGTGTTCAACAAGATCATCGAGAATTTCTTTAATTTTATAAACAAAACTATAATCATTATATAAAATTTGGGTTTCATAATTTTCTTCGTTTATTTTAATCGAGCCAATACAAAGGACTTGCATATATTCATTATCTGTTTGAGCAAAATGAAGATTAAAATATTCTTCTAGGTTATGACATAGGTCTTTGGACAGCTGGCAAATAATTTCGTCATTAGATAAGGAGTATGAAAACGGCAGGGGTTCGATGTCGCTTCCAACAAAAATTCTTTGAAGCGTGATAGATGTATTCATCACAAGATTTTGATAGTGAATATCGTCAACTCGAATATTATATTTCTTTAAAACAGAGTCGATTATAGCTTCTATTTCAGAAAGATGAAAATCTTGAAAATACTGTTGAAAGTGTTGTAGGCTAGTTATTGGTTGTGAAGCTTCAATCCCAATTAAATGAGCAAAAAGAGCTCTTTTATCATATTCACTACCATGTAACGAAAAAATATCATTTTTTCGTTCAACTGTTAGATGATATTTGTTTAAAAGCGGTTTGATTGTTTTAATACAGCGAGCAACACTGGATTCACTCATATAACAATTTTCTGATAACTCTAATAAGTGACATGATGGGTGATTAAGCAGATATTGTAAAATTATATTGGTAGACTTTGATTGTTCGGATATTTTAATATCATTTATAAGCATATGGGCATTTTCGCTTAATAAAGTTAATTGATAGCCATTTTTGGATGAAGAAATATGAAAATCCTCAATATTTTTATTAATTTGAAAAATATCGTTTCTAAGTGTTCTAGGACTAATATCTAGTAATCTTGATAGCGTATTAGCACTTAGTGGAACGGTATTTTTTTGTAATAGACGAATAATTAAAAATTGTCTAGAGGTAAGTTCAAGCAAAATAATCACTCCTTTATCATATTATAACAAACTTCTTGATAGAAATCTTAAAATTGTGATTCAGCTTTTGCCATGATCGTGGCAAAAGCTGGTTTGGAAGCAAAAGTTATTTGACATACAATAAGAGAGCAAGGAGGAGTTAGAAAATGAATCAGTATTATCCACATTTATTTCAACCATTAAGAGTTAATACAATGATGTTGAAAAATAGAATTATTGCATCAACGATGGGGATTCCCAAGAGCCATGAATTATTATCTACGACTCACTATGGAAATGTTAGTATTATAGATAAGTCTGTAGGTGGAGCAGCAATGACTTTTGTATCAATTGAATCTGCGGCTAATGACAATGGTGAATTTCCAAAACATGATCGCGATGGTATTCGTGAATCTATTTCAGTAGCCCGTCAGTATGGGGCTAAGGTTGGAACTTGGTGTGTACCACGACTAAAACAAGATGCAGCTAATGATATTCGAGCTCATTATGATGGTAAGCAGGTTTTAGCACCATCACCATATTTAACAAGAAGTGGCGCTCGTGCAGTTGAATTAACGCTTGAAGATATTCAGGAAATTATGAAACAGGCAAGAAATGATGCATTGGCAATCAAACGATTTGGTTTTGATTTTATCTATTTGTACGTTGGATATGAAGAATTAACAACCCAGTTTTTATCTCCAGTATTTAATAAAAGAACAGATGAATATGGGGGTTCGTTAGAAAATCGTATGCGCTTTACAATAGAGCACGTTAAAACGATTCGTAATGCTGTTGGCACAGACTTTCCAATTGTTATATTGTTAGGAGCGAGTGATTATTTAAAAGGGTCTTACCAATTTGAAGAAATGTTGGAATTATTAAAAAGAATCGAAGATGATGTTGATTTGATCAATGTATCAGCTGGGATGGATATGATTCCAGGATATTTTCCAGAAGAGCAAATAATAGAGCCTGAATTAGGATTGGAAGCTTGGTATAGTGTTAATGGGAAACATTGTCAAAGTATTTTTGAACCGCATCTAACTAATGTTCATTGGGCAAAATTAGTTAAACAAAACTTTCCTAATAAACTAGTCGGTGTAATTGGTTCAATAATGACGCCAAAAGAAGCTGAGCAATTATTACAAGAAGGTGTAGTTGATATTATTTCAATGGGTAGACCTCTAGTCGCAGATCCATTTTTACCACGAAAGGCAATGCAGGGGCAAATCGATGATATTGTACCATGTATTCGCTGTTTACAATGCTATCATAGTGCTACAGAACATACAAATGTACAATGCTCTGTAAACCCTCGATATCGTCGGGAACATCGGGTACCATTAAAGTTAGAAAAAAGTGAGATTATTAAAAAAGTGATTGTCGTTGGTGGTGGTCCTGCTGGTTGTAAAGCTGCAATAACTGCACATGATCGGGGACATCAAGTTATTTTGATTGAACAACGTGATAAATTGGGGGGACAATTAAATTTGGCCCAACATGAAATGCATAAACAGGAATTAAAAGCATATCGAGATTATCTAGAAAACCAAATTAACAAGCGAGATATTCAAGTTATGTATAAAACGACCGCTACTAAAAATTTATTAGAGCAACTAAATGGTGATGTGGTGCTTGTTGCCATTGGAGCTTCACCAATTCGCCTCCATTTCCCAGGGGAACAATTAGAATATGTTGATTATTTTGAAAACGTTTATCCTAAATTGGATTCTTTAAAAGATAATGTTTGTATTGTCGGCGGAGGACAAGTTGGAATAGAGTTAGCAGTAGAGTTATTAGAACGTGGAAAATTAGTAACAGTAATAGAAATGACTGACCAAATAGCTAGTCAAGGGCATATTTTATATCGAGCAGGATTAAGGCGTTTGTTAAAACGATTTGAAAAACAGTTGACCATTTTAATAAATAGTCAATGCTTAGGATTTAGTGAAAGCGGAGTTAAAATAATAAATAAAAATGGCGAATCTATTATTAAATGTGATAATGCCATAATTGCTGTTGGAATGAAACCAAATCGTGAGGAAGCTTTTAAATTGTATGGAATAGCTGATGAAACGATGATGTTTGGTGATTGTGAAAAGTTAGGACAAGTAGTTGGAGCAACTAATGATGCGTATTTTATTGCAGCAAATATATAGGAGGAAAATAAAATGAAAAAATTACAAGATAAACTTATTGAAGTGGGCAATAAGTTAGCAACACAAAGGCATTTGCAATCGATTAGTTTTGGATTAATGGCAATAATGCCATTAACGATTTTTGGGAGTATTTTCCAGCTTATTTCAGCATTACCAGATATATTTCCAT
Organism: Erysipelatoclostridium sp. MSK.7.34; assembly: GCF_019041935.1. Lineage (NCBI taxonomy): Bacteria > Bacillati > Bacillota > Erysipelotrichia > Erysipelotrichales > Coprobacillaceae > Thomasclavelia > Erysipelatoclostridium sp. MSK.7.34. The sequence goes on along the minus strand of NZ_JAHPYJ010000015.1, from coordinate 20,815 downwards.
TCATACCTAGTTATAGTGAGACGATAAAGGATGCAATTTTATTCCCGTATAATATGGTTTTCGGTTTATTTGGAGTCATTGCAGTATGCGCTATCGCTTATTACCATGCACGAACATATAAACTTGATTTATTACAAGCGCCGATTGTATCGCTGTTATCATTTATTGTTTTGGCAGCACCAATTGTTGATAATAATATGGATGCAACTTATCTAGGATCACAAGGAATCTTTTTAGCAATTTTTGTTGCTTTGGTAACCGTGGAAATCATGCAATTACTAAAGAGACGTAATATTCAAATTAAATTACCTGATAGTGTTCCTCCAGCAGTAGCTGCTTCATTTGATGCGATTATTCCGATGTGCTTGATCGTTGCTGGTTTCTATGGATTATCTTTACTTTGTCAAAATTTCACAGGGATGCTATTACCGTCTTGGATAATGAGTTTATTAACACCGGCGATTCAAGGTTCTGAATCATTATGGTTCTGTATGTTGATGGCATTTATTATTGCATTTTTACAATTCTTGGGAGTACATGGGTTTAATGTTGTATCTGGAATAATTCTTCCGTTATTGATTGCCAATACAGGTGCTAATGCTGCTGCTTATGCAGCCGGAGAAACTGCTACAAAAATATTCACTTTACCAATGTTCCAAATGTCTGGAGTATTTTGTTACATAATTCCTCTATTATTCTTAAAATGTAAAAGTGAGCGATTAAGATCAATGGGGAAAATATCGATTGTTCCAGCAATTTTTAATATTGCGGAACCAATTCAATATGGAGCTCCAATTATGTTTAATCCAATTTTAGGAATTCCATGGATTGCTTTTTACACAATCAATATGGGAATAATTTGGTGCTGTATGAATTTTGGCATTATGGGTAAAGCTGTAATTGCTGCTAGTTCTAATATTCCGATGCCGTTTTTCCAATACTTGTGTACTTTAGATTGGCGTGCGGTGCTTATCTTTGTTGTAATGTTCATTGTATCTGGCCTTATTTGGTATCCATTCATCAAAGTATACGATAAGAAATGTCTTGATGAAGAAAATAATTTGCAGGCTGAATAATGAAGCGGATATATATCTTTTGTGCACAGGGAGTTTCAACAAGTATTTTAGTTAATTGTATGAAAAGGTATATTAGTCAAGAGGGGTATAATTATGAAGTATATGCTTATCCAATCTTAAAAATTAATGAATTGGGGAAATATGCTGATTATATTTTTATTGCTCCTCAAATAAAACATGATTTGTATCGAGTTAAGGAATTATTGCCAGAAAAACCGATCGAAGTAATTGATCCATTCGTTTATGGTCAGATGAATGGTCAAGAATTAGTAGTTCAAATAGTTGAAAAACTTGGAAAATAATAAAGATGTCTGCTTTTTTATAATAAAGCAGGCATCTTTATTTTTAATCAAATGTCACATATTGGTTTTTTAATGGAGGGACTACATCGAGGTGCTCCACTGTTAATATAGGAACATTCATTTGATATTCCGGATCATAATCAACTGTAATTTTTCCTTCAACAACGATCCATTCTTCAGGAATCAATTTATTTGCTAGCTTACTAATACAGACAAGCCCAATCAATGAGGTATCTTCTTCACAGCATACCATAGCTTGACGCCCTAGGACAAAACCATCTTCAATGACACGATCTAGACCGATAAACTTACCTTTAATTTTGACTGTTTTACCATTATATTTATCAGGATGATCCATAGCGTCCATACAAAAGATTCCAAAATCATGATCTTGTATATCTAAATGTTCTTTATTAATATCAAATGGTAATTCTTCTTCAGGATTCATTGTATCTATAGTGCCGTTAGCTAATTCATAAATGATTTGAGCATTACTGTTAATCGCTTTAATATTATTTCTTAACATGGATTTTTTAATATTTGGATCGTAGCGATTAAAAATAACAAGATCACTAAAGACAACCTGACTATATACAAGAGAACGCATATTATTTAAATACATTGAAAAAGTAGTAGTATCAAAAGTTGTTAATACTTGGACCACTTTCCAGTTTTCAGGAATCGTTTCTTTTACAAAAATATTCAGGTCCATCATTCCATTAGCTTCAATCATGATTTGAGTAGGACGATATTCTAATTCTAAATGTTTTAGATCATAGGTGGTAAAATTTTCAAAATCTAATGTTACCAATGAAGTATTAGATTTTTTTAAATAAATATCATTATAGGCAACTTCACCTTCTTCAAAACTAATTAATAAGGTGTCTTCTTCACTATAAAAGTCAGGATTCATTAAAGTATCATTAATAAATGAGGTTTTACCACTATCTAGAAAGCCTGCGAAAATATATACTCTTGTTTCCATTAAGCGACCTCATCGAATAATCTATCTAATTTTATTTTATCTAATTTTTCGCCAATGACACAAATTCGACCTGTAAAGTCAGGTTTTCCTATACGAATTTCATATTCTCCAGGGACTAAATCAAAATACCACCAATCACCTTCAATACTATCGACATATCCTTTAGCTCTTAAAATATTTCCATAGGCGGAACTGTCACTTAGTTCTTTTAAGATTTTTTCTAATTGAGATTTAGAATATTTTTTAGGTGTCTGTTTACCCCAACTGGTGAAAACTTCATCAGCATGATGGTGCTCATGACCACACTCACAATTATGATCATGATGATGTTCGTGATCATGATGATGTTCATGATCGTGGTGATGATCATGATGATGGGCACATATAGGACAAATATCTAATTGTTCCAACAATTCATCACGAAGATTATCACTATTACTAAAGGCATTAATTAGTATTTCTTTGGTAAGCTGATCCCATGGGGTTGTAATGACATTAGCTTGATTATTATGTTCTTTAATAATTTTTAAACACTCATCTAGCTGAAATTCTGTTATATCTTGAGTTCGGCTTAAAATAATAAGTGAGGCGTACTCGATTTGATTATTAAAAAACTCTCCAAAATTCTTTGTGTATAATCGACATTTTTTAGCATCGATAACAGCAATATAATTATCAAGTTCTAATTCATGACTATGTACATCACTAACAGCTTTAATTACATCTGACAATTTTCCAACACCAGAAGGTTCGATGATAATTCGATCAGGATGATATGTTTCTAATACTTCTTTTAATGAAGCTTCAAAGTCACCAACTAGACTGCAACAAATACACCCTGAATTAATTTCAGTTACTTCAATTCCAGCATTATTCATAAAAGTTCCATCAATTCCAATTTCACCAAATTCATTTTCAATTAAGACAATTTGTTCTCCTGGATATACATCACTAATTAATTTTTTTATGAATGTAGTTTTACCAGCTCCAAGGAAACCAGATATAATATCTACTTTTGTCATATAGTTCATCTCCTTTTTGTCTTTATATTATAACATCATGTATTTTATGGTTCAAATATTGTAGCCTATAGAATTATGTCCTTTTTTTTCTTAATAAGACAAGAAACTATTTTAATTGGCAATTATCTAATAAAAATGATATTCTTTATAAAGAGAGTGAATGGAATCTTTTAGAGAAATAATTTTCAAATTATAAAGGGGGAAAAATAATGCCAACAGGAGTCATTATTAATAGTTTATCAATTGTATTAGGGGGAATATTTGGTGCATTATTAGGTCATAAATTAAGTCATAGACTTAAGACAGAAATAACCTTGATTTTTGGGATTTGTGCTATGGCTATGGGAATCAATGCAATTGGATTAATGGAAAATATGCCGGCAGTAATCTTTTCAATAATTATTGGAACTATTGTGGGATTATCACTGCACTTTAGTGATTGGATCAATAAGGGAGCAATTTTAATGCAAAAGCCAATTGCCAAAATATTTAAAAATAATGGTAGTGATTTAAGTTCGGAAGAGTTTCAATCTACTTTAATTACTATTATTGTGTTATTTTGTGCTAGTGGAACAGGAATTTATGGCTCCTTAACTTCAGGAATGACGGGTGATAATGGAGTTTTGATTTCTAAATCAATTCTTGATTTTTTTACTGCTGCGATTTTTGCTTGTAATTTAGGGTATGTGGTATCTGTAATTGCCATTCCGCAGTTTGTAATCTTTTTTATTTTATTTTTATCAGCAAAGTTTATTTTTCCATTGACTACACCAGCAATGATCAATGATTTTAAAGCTTGTGGTGGCTTTTTAATGATTGCTACAGGATTTAGAATGATCAAGGTTAAAGAATTTCCAATTGCGGATATGATTCCTGCAATGGTTATTGTTATGCCAATTAGCTGGTTATGGGTCAATTATATTATGACGGTTATATAAAAGTATTGTGATTGTACTAAAAGTACAAAAATCACAGTATTTTTTTTATTTTCTTAGTACTTTGTTTCCAGAATATTATAAATATATTTAAATAATAAATAGTTATGTTATAACAAGGAAAAGGAGGCAAAATCAATGAATTTTGGAATTATTGGATTTGGGAATATTGCAAGAAAATTTGTTAAAAGTATTGAATACACTGACGAAGGAAAGATTTATGCAATTGCATCTCATTCCTTAACAAGTGATGATGAATATGTAAAGGCTCACCCAGAAGTTAAAATATATCAAGATTATGACGAATTATTACAGGATCGAGAACTTGATGCTGTATACATTGCCTTACCTCATAAATATCATAAGGAATGGATCTTAAAAGCACTTGATAATCATATTGCGGTATTATCAGAAAAACCAATGGTATTGACAGTTGCAGATATTGAGGAGATTAAAACAAAAGTATATACGGAAAAAGGATATTGCTTAGAAGCATTAAAGACTAAATTTAATATTGGTTTAGAACATTTAAAACAGGATTTATCATTGATTGGTAAAATCAAACAAATTGAAGCTAATTTTTGTTTTGATGCTACTGCTCACCAAACTACCTCATATTTATTTAACGTTGATCAAGGTGGGGCACTGAATGACGTAGGAAGTTATTTGCTTGGTTTTGTATTAGCTTTGGTGGATTCAGATATAAAGAATGTTAATTCACAGATTGATATTGTTGCTGGAGTTGAATGGTATTTTAAAGCAAAAATTAATTTTAATAATGAATGTACTGCGATTGTGGAAGGGGCAATTGATCGTAATAAAGAGCGTTTAGCAATTATCGAAGGTGAATTTGGAAAAATAGAGATTCCAATGTTTAATCGTATTATTGATTATAAAATCATAAAAAATGATGGTACTGTGGTTGAACGCAATTATCCAATTATTGGAGATGATATGACTATGGAGATTCAGTGCTTTATTGATGATGTACGAGCTCATAAAACTGAGAGTGCACTTCATAGTTTGGAAGATACAAAAAGGATATTGGAATTAACAGAAATAATTAGGGAGGCAAATTAAATGAAATTAGGTATTTTAGGAACAGGGATGATTGTTAAAGACTTATTAACAACTATAAATAAGTTAAAGATTGAATCAATTTCGATTTTAGGGACTGAACAAACTAAGAAAGAGACTACTATTCTCGCTAAGCAATATCATCTAGATCATTGTTATTATGACTATGATGAAATGTTGCGAAGTGAAATCGATACAGTGTATGTTGCCTTGCCAAATCATTTACATTTTAGTTTTGCTAAAAAAGCTTTATTAAAAGGTAAGCATGTAATAATGGAAAAACCTATTACTTCAAATGTTAAGGAATTGGAAGAATTAAAAGAAATTGCTCAAGAAAACGATCTAATTATTTTAGAAGCAGTTAATATCCATTATTTACCTGCTTTTAAAAAATTGAAAGAAGATATAAAGAGAATTGGAAATATTAAAATCATGAATTTTAATTATAGTCAATATTCTTCACGATATGATGCTTTTAAACAAGGAACAATTTTACCGGCATTTGATTATCATAAATCAGGTGGAGCTTTGATGGATATCAATGTTTATAATGTTAATGCAATAATAAGTTTATTTGGTCAACCAGTAAGTATTGGGTATATGGCAAATATTGAGAATCAAATTGATACAAGTGGTATTCTAATGTACGATTATGGTTCGTTTAAGGGGATAAGTATAGGGGCTAAAGATTGCAAAGCACCGATTATTTCAACGATTCAAGGTGATAAAGGGGTTATTAAAATTGATAAACCTGTTAATCAGATGACCGGATATCAAATTATTTTTAACGATGGCACTGAAGAAATTTATCGAGTTGATGATTGTGAACATCGCTTATATTATGAATTTATTGAATTTATTAGAATCATTGATAATAATGATTATGATTTTGCTAAAAAGATGCTGGAATTAAGTTTAATAGTAGCTAAAGTCATGAATGAGGCAAGAAATCAAGAAAAAATAGTATTTACAAATGATAATTAAAGGAGAAGACAAATGGAATTTAAAAGCTTGATGCATGTATCTTTTTTCACTGATCAAATGGATGTGATGAGAGACTTTTATGAAAATAAGTTAGGATTAAAAGTTAAAATTGTAACAAGGGCGGGACTTTATAAAGGACTAAATCGTGGTAAATATAGTGAAGTAGCTGAAGTTGATCCAAACAGAATTATCATTGTTTATATTGAAATTGCCCCTGGACAGTTTATTGAACTATTTCCAAAGGATGAAGGACAAGCGCCACATGATGAGTGGAACCAGAGGCTGGGGTATTCACACTTTGCGTTATTGGTTGAGGATATAGAAAAAACTTATCGAGAACTAGTTGAATGTGGAGTTGCAATAGATACACCTATTTCTAAAGGTCCATCACATACCTATCAAATGTGGGTGCATGATCCTGATGGTAATAAATTTGAAATTATGCAGTATACTGATAAGTCATTTCAAGTAGTAGGGCACATTGAAGAAGAGATATCTGAAGATTAATAGTAGGTATAGTTTGGTAACAAACTATACCTTGTTTTTATTTATGAAGAAATAATAATGAGAGAAGGAATTGATTAGTATTTTGCTTTAGTTATGTTATACTGTTGCTAGGTGATAAAATGAAATGTTTAATAGAGAAGAAATGTGGTAGCTGTAAATACATTAATACTGATTACCAGAGACAATTAAAGATTAAAACAGATTATTGTAAGAAGCTGTTAAAAGATAATAAATTAGACATGTATGAAGTCAAGGATACTATTGGAATGGGGCATCCTTATGAATACCGTAATAAAATAATTGTTGCTTTTAATCATAGATATGAATTTGGCTTTTATGAGGAGGATAGTCATAAGATTATTCCTTATGATCGTTGTCTTCTTCATGAAGAACTCAGTGATATGATTATTAAGAAGATTCAAAGCTTATTAAAACGATATCGAGTTAGTATTTATGATGAAAATCGTAATCGCGGATTATTGCGTCATGTATTAATTCGACGTGCTCTTGTTACTGATCAGACAATGGTAGTACTAGTTTGCAATGATAATGTATTTAAAGGATCCAAAAATTTTTGTAATGAGTTGATTAAAAATTTTCCAAGTATTAAGACGGTTGTATTAAATGTAAATAAACGTAAAACGAGTGTGGTTTTAGGTAATGAAGAAAAGATTCTTTATGGTAAGGGATTTATAGTTGATGAATTGTGTGGTTTGAAGTTTAAGATTTCGCCAAAATCATTTTATCAAATTAATCATCAACAGTGTGAATTACTGTATTCTAAAGCTCTAGATTTATTGAATTTAACAGGTCAAGAAAGAATTATAGATGCTTATTGTGGAATTGGGACAATTGGAATGATTGTAGCTAATAGAACTAAGGAAGTTACTGGTGTGGAATTAAATAAAGATGCAGTTAAAGATGCCATCAATAATGCTAAAATGAATAAGATTGAAAATATTAAATTTATTAATGATGATGCTTCTGCTTTTATGATTAAATTAGCTAAACAGAAGCAAAAAGTTGATTGTGTAATTATGGATCCCCCACGCAGTGGCAGTACGCAGGAATTTATGGATGCTGTAAAAATCTTGAATCCTAAACAAGTTGTTTATATTTCTTGTGATCCAAGTACTCAGGTAAGGGACATCAAGTATTTTGCAAAAATTGGCTATCGTGGTGAGGTAATGTATCCGGTTGACATGTTCCCACATACTAGTCATGTTGAGACAATCGTACTGCTATCAAAGATATAAAAGTTTAGAGCGTAATTTAGTTGCGCTTTTTTTATTAAATAATGAAAATAAGTGAGAATATAAAAAATCTTTATTTTAATAGATATGAAGATTATTCTTTTATTAGGATTAATTATTAGATTAAGAAGGATTGTGATGATTTATAATATTGCAAATAAAATGATTAAATATGCTAATGGAAATAACTATAACATTAAACATTTCTTAAAAGTGCATGCTTATGCTAAAACATTGGTGAATTAGTAAAACTGAATCAGCAAGACTTAAAAGCTCTTGAAACAGCAGCAATTATTCCGTTGAAGATATAAGAAATTTTATAGAAAAAATATTTAAAACAAAAACGGGTATTGAATTATTAAAATCGATACATCAAGTATAAGCATACTAATTACAAAAGAATAGAAGATAAAAATTTATGACGTCAGTAATACAACAAGCAATGGTATTTATTTTGATTATCTTTTTAGCATGTTTTATAAAATTAAGAGGATATATTAAAGAAAGTGATTCGTATGTTCTTGCTTTACTTATAACAAACATTACATGTCCATGGACATTGCTTGCGGGAACCGTGAGATTCGATTGATATCAAATATCATGCTTTTTATTATTCTAGAAATTTTAAATAATATAATTATGGCGGTTGTTGGCTATCATGTTAAATTAAGAGATTCCAAAACAATGAAAGGTGTCTCTATGTTAAATGCTTCTGTATATAACATTGGAAGGTTTGTTTTGCCGTTTATTCAAGCGATAATGCCATCTTTGACAGTAACTTATTTAAGTACTTTTAATATTGGAGCAATCTTTATGGTGCTGGTAGCATCTATGTGATAAGTGACTATGTTGTAAATGGAGAAAATCACTTTAGAATCAAATCTTTTTAAAACATTGTTTTCATCAATAGCTTTAGATATTTATTTGATTGACTTTATTCTAATGATTATGAGGATAGAAATTCCAAATTCAAAAAAGGAATATTTACTCTCACTGGTATTTTGATAATTAGATACATTGGAGCTGTTTTACTTAGTCTCTTTACCTATGTGTTTGTGCTTTTACTTTTAATAAGCAAAATATTGTAAATAGTTTTATTTTTTGAAAGCCCTTGCAAAAAATAAATTATATGATAAAATATAAGTGTCAATTAAATATGGCTTGTTACCCGGGAAAAACAAGGGGCAATACCAAAAAAGAATTTAGCTTCTTTTTGGTATTGCCCTTTTTATATTGGCAAATTAGAGAGGAAGAGAGGTAAGAAAATGATCAGGTTTCCAAAAGATTTCTTATGGGGAGGTGCTACAGCCTGTTTTCAATATGAAGGTGGATATAAAGAAAAAGGAAGAGGCTTATCGAGTCATGATTTTGAAACTGCTGGTGACATAGATAAAGAAAGACAAATTACTTTAAAATTAAATAATGGAACGAGGGGGAGTATTGATTATCGAGACTCAATTCCCGATGGAGCTATACCGTATATTTATGATGATATATATTATCCGAGCCATCAAGCGACTGATTTCTATCATCATTGGAAAGAAGATATTGCTTTGTTTGCAGAAATGGGATTTAAAGTTTATCGTTTTTCTATTTCATGGAGTCGAATTTTTCCAAATGGTGATGAAGAAAAAGCAAATGAAGATGGTTTGAAATTTTATGAAATGATAATTGATGAACTTTTAAAATATAATATCGAACCAATGATTACAATTTGTCATGATGAAGTACCCTTTCATTTATGTGAATTATATGATGGTTGGGCGGGGCGAGAAACGATTGGATGCTATGTAAATTATGCAACAACACTATTTAACCGATTTAAAGATAAAGTAAGATATTGGATTACTTTTAATGAAATAAATAATTTAGGTGGGTACGCTCAAATGGGAACCCATAAACAAGATAGTCAGACGAGATATCAAGCAGTTCATCATATGTTTGTAGCAAGTGCTAAAGCAATTAGTCAGGGAAAGAAAATTATGGGAGACATAAAATTCGGAGCAATGTTTGCATTAAGCGAAATTTATCCAGCTACATGTAATCCTGAAGATGTTTTTGCCACTTATTGTAAGCGACGTGAAGCATTATTTTTCGTTGATGTAATGGCTCGCGGGTCATATCCAAATTATACAAAAGATATTTTTAATAAGAAAGATGTCAAATTGAAAGTAAGTGAGGAAGATCGAAACTTGATTAAAAAACATACTTTAGATTTTATTTCATTTAGTTATTATCGTTCTTCAATTGTTAGTGCTGGTTCTAAAGTTGATCATATGGGTGGGGAACCCAATCCGTATTTAAAAAAGACCCAATGGGGTGCAGGAATAGATCCATTAGGTATACGCTATTGTTTAAATGAAATTTATGATCGTTATCAAAAACCATTATTTGTTATTGAAAATGGAATGGGAGCAGTAGATATTTTAGAAAATGGAAAAATTCATGATTATTACAGAATAAAATATGTGGCTGAACATTTAAAACAATTGAGAGATGCTATTGTCATTGATAAAGTACCATGTTTTGGATACACTATGTGGGGATGTACAGATCTAATATCTTTAGCTAGTGGACAAATGAAGAAACGCTATGGTTTTGTATATGTTGATATGAATGATTATGGACAAGGATCATTACAGCGTTATAGAAAAGATTCATTTTATTGGTATAAGAAGGTAATTAAAACAAACGGGTCTGATTTAACATTTTAATAAATGTAGAGGATTAGATATGAAAAATAAATACTATAGAATTAATAAAATCTTAAATAATAATGCCATTGAAATATTAGAAAATGGAACAGAAATAATTATTATCGGTAATGGCGTAGGATTTAATCATAAAGTTAATGATTATATAACAATGAAAGAAAATTACAAGCTTTATACGTTACAAAATAATTTATTGAAAATTCAATTTAAAGCCTTACTGAATGAAATTCCATTTAAATGTATTGAATTGACCCAAGAAATTATAGATATGGCAAAAACTGATTTAAATAGAAATTTTAATCAAGGATTATTAGTATCGCTATCAGACCATATTAACTTTGTTTCCAAAAATTATCTAAAGGGTTATGGTAGTTATAGTTTAGTTAGTGAAGAAATAAAAAGATTCTATCATGAAGAATATGAAGTCGGCCTTAAAGCATTAGATTTGATTAATAGATATTATCAAATAAATTTAAATAAAAAAGAGGCAAGTGCTATAGCATTTCACTTAATTAATGCTGAGTTTAATAATAATGTAAGCAAAACAACGAGTATTTTAAAGAGCATAGATGATATTTTAAATATAATTGAAGCTAATCTTGGTCTTGAACTACAGGAAGATTCACTGTATTATTCTAGGCTAGTGATTCATCTTAAATTTTTTATGCAGCGGGTGATAAAGGGTGAAAGTGATGATGAGAATTTTGAAAAATTAATAATAAGTGCTAAGTCAGATATTAATAAAAAAATAGGTATTACGTTAGATTCAATCGAAAGATATTTAAATGAAGAATTTGATTATGTACTATCAGAGGCGGAACGATTTTATTTATTAGTACATATTTCAAGAATAATATAGAGGAGAATAATATGGATTATAAAGAAATAGCCGATCAAATCATTATAACGATTGGCGGACAGGATAATGTTAAATATGTAACCCACTGTGTTACAAGATTACGATTTGTATTAAAAAATAAAAATCTAGTTAATCAAGATAAGATTAATGAAATTGATGGAGTGTTGGGCTCAACCTTTGGTGCCGGTCAATTTCAAATAATTATGGGGAAAAATTTATCTGCGACATTTACTCAAGTAGTTAAAAATTATAATTTTGAAGTAGCAGAAATTATTGATGAAATTTTGGATGAAGATATTAAAGAAAAAGATGATTCGCCAATTTGGAAAAGAGGAATAAAAAATATTTTCAATTTCTTATCTGCATGTGTTACACCAATGATTCCTGGGCTTACTGTAGCTGGATTAATAAAAGTATTTTTGGTACTAACCTCATTAGCGTGGCCGGAAATTGTTGATAATCAAACATATCTAGTTATAAATGGTATTGTTAATACTTCTTTCTACTTTATGCCTGTTTTTGTAGCATACGGTGCAGCAATCAGATTAGGAAGTACACCTATTTATTCAATGATAGTAGCTTGTCTACTGATCCATCCAGATATTATTGGGATGTTAAGTGCAGAAGAGCCCTTAAAAATATTAGGCTTCACAGCTTATTCAGCAAGTTATGCTTCATCTTTTTTACCAGCAATATTATCAACTGTAGCAGTTGCAAATATTGAAAAGCTTTTGAATAAGTATTTACCGGGAATGTTTAAAGGAATTTTTGTTGGTGGATTAACGCTTGTTCTTGCAAGTCTTTTAACCCTTACTGTATTAGGCCCAATTGGTTTTTTTGCTGGTGAATATTTTATTAATTTCTTAGTTTGGATGCAAAGTACGATTGGTCCATTTGCGCTTGGAGCTCTCGGTGGTGTATTGCCATTTGTAATAATGTCAGGAATGCATACTGTTTTTGGCCCTGTAATGATGCAAAGTATTGCATCATTAGGTTATGAAGGTTTTTTAAGGCCAACACAATTTGTTCATAATGTTGCTGAGGGAGGAGCTTGTTTTGGGGTAGCACTAAAAACTAAGAATCCAGAATTACGTTCACAAGCGATTAGTAGTGGTGTCGGGGCTATTCTAGCCGGGGTATCAGAGCCGGCTATCTACGGAATCAATCTGCGTCTAAAAAAGCCAATGTATGGTGTTATGGCTGGTGGTGCAGTTGGCGGTTGTATTGCTGGATTTTTTGGAGTAAAGGCATTTGCTTATGGTAATCCTAGTATTTTGGCACTTCCTATTTATGGGGAAACGATTATTGGCGTCATTATCGCAATTATTGCGGCATTTGTTGTATCTAGTGTGGTGAGTTATTTCTCAGGATTTGAAGATGTTCCAGTAAAAAATAAAAACTTCCAACAAAATAGTCATTAGCAAATTTAGGAGTTAATACTATGATAAAGATATTTAAATCATTAAAAAATAATCAAAAAAATACAAATAATGTATATGCAGTTGTAAATGGAGTCAGTTTTAATCTTGAATATGTTGATGACAATGTATTTGCAAAAAAAGTAATGGGAGAAGGGGTTGCTATTGTTCCGACCTCGTCAGAGGTCTGTGCCCCTTGCGCAGGAGTATTAACGACATTATTTCCTACTGGTCATGCTTTTGGAATTACACGAGATGACGGTGTTGAAATCTTGGTTCATATTGGACTAGATACCGTTAATTTAAAAGGAAAAGGATTTACAATATTAAAAAAGAAAAATCAAAAAGTTGGAGCTGGTGAAAAAATTATTAAACTAGATCTTAATTATTTAAGAAATGAAAATATTGACTATACAATTATGATTGTTTTTCTAGATACTAAAGGAAAAACATTAAAATTAGAAAAATATGGTGAAGTAACGGCTGGAAAGTCGATTATCACGGTTATGTAGGAATAAAGAGAAACAAGGCGGTAGCTTTGTTTCTTTTAATAGTTGCCAAAATTAATGTTTAATTATGATTTTTATAAAGATTAAATTGGAGATTAAAAAGAAATTTATTTCTTTTTATCCTTTTTTTATATTAAATTGAAAAATTATTATCAGAATAACGGCAATTGGTCTCTTTTCTATGAATTTTATAATATAATAAAGGTATGTATAATCAGGGACTATTAAAATCATTAGAAGATAAAGGAGTGAAAAAATGGATGAATTCTTGAGTGAAATTTATATAGAGGTATTTAAACAGTGGATCTTAATGCAAAGTAATAAAAATTTAGCTATAAGTCTATCGGATGATTATAAAACGATTGCTATTAAGAATAAATATAGTACTAGCCAGGTTAATTTTTATAATATGAATATAGTTGAATTTTCGGTTGAAAATTTAATAAAAAAAGAAGTTGAATTTTATCTCCATTTCCAAATTAAAAATATCAAACATGCGATTCAATTATTTGATGAAATGTTAGAAACGATCAAGCAATTAACAAATAAACCAGCTTTAAAAGTTTTACTTTGTTGTACTAGTGGGTTAACGACAGGTTATTTTGCTGATCGGATCAATCAAATAACAAAGTTACTTAATATCGATGTTCAAGTGTCTGCGGTTAGCTATAATAATCTTTATAAGGCTAGTGAAGATTATGACATGATTATGTTGGCACCACAAATCTCATATATGTATGCAAAGGTATGTGAGATTTTAAAAAATAAAATCGTTTTAAATATCCCGCCTGCTATATTTGCTAAATATGATGTAAAAAAGATGTTATCGATTATTGAAGAGGAGCGTAATTATAAACGAACCTTGGCAAAAGGAATGCATAAACCGTTGAAAGCTAAAAATATGCAGCCTAGTGGTGTTAAAACATTGTGTCTTGCTTTAATTAGGAATAGTAATCGTGTTCATATTGTGTACCGTTTATATGATGAAAATAATAGTATTTTAGAAAATAATGAAATTATCAAACCTACTTTATCAATCCAAGATTATTATGATGTAATCGATAGCATGCTGGCTAAATATGTAGATATTAAAGTTATTGGATTATCGACTCCGGGAATTATACGTGGTGATCAGATTATCTCAATGAGTATAAAGGGGCTAGAGAAAATTTCAATTACTCATGATTTTACTTTGAAATATTCGCAAAAATTTGTTTTTAGTAATGATGCTAATACAATTGCTTTAGGCTATTATAGTTCTAAAGAAAACTGTTCATCACTGTCATTTGTTTTTCAACCGGTTAGTTCGAACTCAGGGGCAGGACATATTGTAAATGATCGTTTGATTGCTGGACACCATCATGTAGCTGGAGAAATACAATATTTGCCATTATCATATTCAAAAGATGTTTTAGAATTACATCAAACACCAGAAGGAGCCATTGAAGCAATGGCTAAAACTGTTACATCAATAATCAGTTTTTTAGATCCGCAAATTATTGTTATATGTTGTTTTTTAATTACTAATATTGAAGAATTGAAAAAAGAGGTAGCTAAATATATTCCTAAAGATTATATTCCTGAAATTGTTTTAATTGATTATCTCCAAGAATATATGTTATTAGGTACGCTATTATTATGTCATCAAGATTAAAAGATAGTAGTTTTATATGAAGAAAAATTAATTATTTATTATTAGCAGCGATGCTGATTTAAAAAAATAGAATTTATGCTCTAGTTGAGTTTAAATTCTATTTTTTCTTAATCAACAATAGGGTGCAATTTTTGTAACTTTTTCTTTCATTTGTTTTATCTTATGTCATTGTGACTAATTGAATATGATATATGTGTAGATAGAAACAAATACCTATCTCATAAATCAAAAGTCGACATTTGATTAATTGCTAAATGATGAGGAGAAGATAAAAATGAATAAAAAAGTTACAATTAGAGAAGCAGTTAATTATGTAATTAATTCAAAAGGAGAAAAACATACATTACTTGGGATTGGACCTATGTCTGAAAATTTTTTACGGGCATCTTTAGAAATTTCAAAAGAAAAAGATTTTCCATTAATGTATATTGCAAGTCGTAATCAAGTTGATGCATATAAATTTGGTGGTGGATATGTATTCAACAGTGATCAAAAGTTATTCAAAGAAAAAATCGAAGAGATTGCGCAAGAAATTAATTATGATAATGTCTATTATTTATGCCGTGATCATGGTGGACCATGGCAAAGAGATAAAGAAAGAGCAGATCATTTACCGGAAGATGAAGCTATGGCAATTGCCAAAGAGTCATATAAAGAAGATATTTTAAATGGTTTTGATTTATTACATATTGATCCAACTAAGGATCCTGATGAATATTGTAAAGTAGTGGATATAGATGTTGTCTTTAATCGTACTATAGAATTAATTGAGTATTGTGAGCAAGTTAGAAAAGAATATGGAATTGAACGTGAAATTGCATATGAAGTAGGGACAGAAGAAACAAGTGGTGGTTTAACTTCGATGGATCGCTATGAAAATTTTATCCAAAGAATTGAATCTTATACTCAAGAACATGATTTACCAATGCCAATTTTTATCGTTGGTCAAACTGGAACGTTAACACGTTTAACTAAAAATGTTGGGAATTTCAGTTATGAAAATTCTTTAGAATTAAGTGCAATATCAACTAAATATGGAGTAGGATTAAAGGAACATAATGGTGATTATTTAAGTGAAGCTAAATTACTAGCACATTTACCTTTAAATATCACAGCAATGAATGTTGCTCCAGCTTTTGGAACGATTGAAACGATGGCTTTATTAGAGTTAATTGAAGTAGAAAAACAGTTTGCTAAATTTAATATGATTAAAGAGCCATCAAATTTAGAAAATGTTATTAAGTATGAATCAATTCATTCAATGAAATGGAAAAAATGGCTTACTGATGAAGTAGATATGTCGGATTTAGATAATTTAGATGAGCAAACAACATTACAAATTACAGAATTATGCGGTCATTATACTTATTCTAAACCTAAAGTAGCATTAGAAATTAATAAATTATATGAAAACTTAGCAAGCATTAAAATTGATGGAAAAAGATTTGTTATTGAAAAACTAAAAGAAGAAATGCAAAAACATGTTAGATGTTTTAATATGGAAGGATTAACATCAAAGATGCTTGCTTGTAAAAAAGGATAAGGGGAATGATTATGCAGGAAAAAGCAATTCATAAGGAAATGGTCTTCTTAAAGCAAGCTTTATCGACTAAAGATGATGTTATTGAATTATTATCAGATCAGGCTATTAAACTAGATTTAATTAATAGTAAAAAAGATTTTAAAGAAGCGGTTTATAAACGAGAAGAAATGGCTTCAACTTCAATTGGTTACCAAATTGCAATTCCTCATGGAATTAGTCATACTGTTAATCGTGCTTTTATTGGATTTGTTCAAATAAAGGATGCATTTCATTGGAATCATGATGAGAAACAATCAGTCCAATTGATTTTCCTTATAGGCGTGCCCCAAGATAATCAAAATAATATTCATCTTAAATTTATTTCTTTATTAAGTAGAAGACTTTTAGATGATAATTTTAGAAAGCAATTGATTGAAGTAGAAGATGTTGAAGATGCATATCGTGCATTAAATGCAATCAATGAACAATTATAGGAGGA
Source organism: Erysipelatoclostridium sp. MSK.7.34 (assembly GCF_019041935.1). NCBI lineage: Bacteria > Bacillati > Bacillota > Erysipelotrichia > Erysipelotrichales > Coprobacillaceae > Thomasclavelia > Erysipelatoclostridium sp. MSK.7.34. The sequence goes on along the minus strand of NZ_JAHPYJ010000015.1, from coordinate 3,499 downwards.
AATGAATATGAAAATTGTTGCAGTTACAGCATGCCCAACCGGTATTGCGCATACGTACATGGCTCAAGAAGCAATTGAAAAAGAATGTCGTAATCGTGGTTACGAAGTAAAAGTAGAAACTCAAGGAAGTATGGGGATTGAAAACGAATTAGAACAAGAGGAAATTGATGAAGCGGATGCTGTTATTTTGGCAATTGCAGTGGGGATCGATGGTGAAGAACGTTTTGAAGAAAAACAAGATGCTGGTAAAGTAATTCAAGTCGAACCTGGGGATGTAATTAAAGATGCCGTTAGGGTTATAGATCAAGCAGAAAACTTATAGGAGAAGAAGTTATGAAAAATAATAAAGTATGGAAAGATATTCAAAAAGCCTTTAATACTGGGGTTTCGTATATGCTTCCTTCAGTTGTGGTTGGTGGGATTCTATTAGCGGTTGCTTTAGCAACAGGGACAGCAACGGATACTGGAATGGAAGTAACTAATCCTTTCATGAAAAATTTAAATGATTTAGGATCAGCTGGTTTTGCTATGATGATTCCAATTTTATCTGGGTATATCGCTTATTCATTGGCTGGAAAACCTGGGATAGCTCCAGGGATGATCTTAGGATATGTAGCAAATAATCCAATTGGTGAATCAGAGGTTAAAACAGGATTCTTAGGCGCAATGATTTTAGGGTTAGCAACTGGTTATTTAGTTCGTTGGTGTAAAACATGGAAAGTTTCAAATACGATTAAAACAATCATGCCTATTTTAATTGTTCCTATTTTTACAACATTTATTTTAGGAATTATCTATATTTACGTTATTTCTGTTCCGATTGGAGCTTGTATGGACTGGCTTGTTAAATTTTTAAGTGGAATGCAAGGAGGAAATGCAGTTCTCTTAGGTGCAATCATTGGTGCAATGACAGCAGTTGATATGGGTGGACCAATTAATAAGACGGCAACGGCATTTACTCTTGCGTTGATGGCAGAAGGTGTTTATGCTCCAAATGGTGCTCATCGAATTGCTTGTGCAATTCCGCCATTAGCATTAGCTTTATCTACTTTTATTGATCGTAAAAAATATAGTGCAGATGATAAGAATTTAGGAATATCGGCATTATTCATGGGAACGATTGGAATTACTGAAGCAGCGATTCCTTTTGCGGTAAAAGATATGAAAAGAGTTTTACCAGCAATTATTATTGGTAGTGCAGTAGGTGGGGCACTAGGGATGATGAATGGAGTCGAAGCATTAGTTCCTCATGGTGGTTTGATTATTTTACCAGTAGTCAATGGCAAATTATGGTATGTATTAGCGATGCTGGTAGGAGTATTAGTATCCGCAGCAATCTTACATTTTACAAAGCCAAATTTAGATATAGCAGAAAAAGAAGAAAAATAAACGGAGGAAATTGGGATGATTAGTGCTAGAATGTTTAAAATTATTAGATTTTTAAATCAAAAAAAAGAATCTAGTTATAAAGAAATCGGCAATGCTTTAGATCTTAAAGAACGTAATGTACGTTACGACATAGATTGTATTAACGATGCTTTGAGTTTAAAAGGATTGTCTGAAATTGAAAAGCGTTCTAAAGGACAATTAATTGTCCCAATTGATTTAGATTTAAATATTTTATTAGAAGATAGTGAATTTATTTTTTCAGCTGATGAGAGGATGCAATTATTACGTTTTATTATTATGTTTGATGTTCATAGTCTAAATATTAAAAAGTTAAGTGAAAAATTTCAAGTATCGCGTCGTTCAATTCAAAATGATTTGGATACTCTTATTAAAGAATTTAATCAGTATGGTCTATCGCTAGTCTATAATCGTCATTTTCATTTAATTGAAGATGATCATAAGGGATATCCTTTAAGGGTCAATGAGTTAAAAAAATATATCTATTTATTTAGTAATAAACTTTCTGAATATAATACATTTGAATTAGAATTAATGAAATTGTTATATAGAATCTATAATTTTGATATTCTTCATATTTATGACTGGATCACTAATAAAATGAAAATGATGAGTTGGACTTTTAGTGATGATTCGTTTGATTGGTATGTAGCAAATATATTAACTACTTGCTGGTATATTATAAAAGAGAAGCAATTGCCATCTTGTCCTAAAAAAATTGATGTAGAAGATTATTCACTCCAAGAACTGGAAATGATAATTAATAAACAATTAGATGATAATCAAAAAAAACTAATTATGAGTTATTCTAGTTATACTAATAAATATGGTGAGGTTGATATCAATTTGGATTTAATAATGACTGAAGATATTATAATTCAACTTGTGACAATGATGTCTGATGAGTTAGGAGTATTTTTTTTACGGGATATGATTTTAATAAAAGGATTATTGAATCATGTGGCACCGATGTTGGAACGAATAAAAAATAATATTCGAGTTTATGAGTTAAGTCAAACAGTGATTCCACAAAGTTATGAATATGTATTTGAAGTTTTAAAATCAATTGTATTGAGTATTCAACCGTTACAAGAGATCAGTCAAGAAGAATTAATTTATATTACTATTCATTTTATTGCAAGTATTCAAAGATTAAGAGCAAATGACTATAAAAATATTTTACTAATATGTGGCTTAGGTTTTGGCGCTACAGCACTTTTAAAAGATACTCTAAGAAATGAATATCAGGTTCAAGTGATTGATAGTATTCCAGCGTATGATCTAGAGCATTATCAGAAATGGGAGCAAATAGATATTGTTATTTCAACGTCAAAGTTAATCCTCCCAGTAAAAAAACTTTGATTGTTGTAAATGCAATTTTTGATAATCATGATCATAATAAATTAGAAGCGGTGGGAATTAGAAAAAAGAATGTTTTAACGAATTATATTGCAATTGAAAAAAGATTGGGATTTTTAAATTCTCCTGAGCGTGAAAAAGTACTTGAAATAATTAAAGAAGAACTTGGCTATAAAGATGTTAGGATTCCTAAGAAATACTATAATATAAGTGATTTATTAGGTGAAAATTGTATTCGTTATGTTAAATCATTTAGCAATTGGAAAGATGCAATCAAACTTTCAACTGATATTTTAATACAACATGGATGTATTAAATCTGAATATTATGAAGGCTTGATGAGTGTCATTAAGGAATCAGGGTTTTATGCTGTAACAGATAGTAAATTTGCGTTATTTCATAGTGGGAACACATCATCGGTTAAAATAAGTTCAATGAGTCTGATTGTAACTGATGAACCCGTATGGTTCGATAATAAACAAGTTAGGGTTATCTTTTGTTTAGCGAGTAAAGATAAAAAAGAACATATTCCTGCAATTGTTAAATTAATGCGAATGGTCAATGATGCAAAGCTGATTGAAAAGCTGGAATCATGTAATAACCAGAATAATATTATAAAAGTTATTAATGAATGTGAAAAAGAAGTGTTATCACAATATATATAAGGAGAAAAATAAAATGAGATTTTTTTTAGATACGGCTAATGTCGAAGAAATAAAAAAAGCAAATGATA
>NZ_JAHPYJ010000014.1:0-83813 GCF_019041935.1 Erysipelatoclostridium sp. MSK.7.34 | reverse complement strand
ACTATATCTAGACATAAAAAAGTAGGATAATTATTGAAGATTATACATCTTCTAATCCTACTTTTTGTTTAGTACCCTATATTATTTTAAAGCACCATTTTAAATGACTAAACCAACACTTTCATTAATTCTATAAAATTATACTTTTTCAACAGACATTACTACAATTACCGCACCTATTAATGATAGAACAGCACTAATTAACAGTACTTGGCTAACACCAACTGAATCTAGTAACATCCCACCAATCAAGTTACCAAAAACCCCTGCTACTGTCATTGAAGTAGTCACAAATGATTGACCTTTAACCATATCTTGTGGGGCAATTTTACAATTCACATAATAAACAGATGCCGGAATAAATAAAGCATAAGCCCCCATTTGGAAAGCTTGAGCTATATAAATCATTGTCATTCCATCTGCAAAATAAGTAATCACATGTTTTACTAAGAATAGAATAATAGAAATTTTAATTAACGTTCCACAATTAACTTTTTTACTAAGCTTCGTAAAATATGCCATTGTCGGTAATTCTAACATCGCTGCTAAAAATACAGCATTTCCCATATCACTACTATTACCGCCTACATTAGTAATTATTTGGATAAAGAAATTATTAATAATTGTATGGGCAAAATAAACAAAAACAAACCCTAATAAAAATACAATAAATTTTTTATATTTACCAGCAAATCTTAGCAAACCTTCATTATTTACTGCAACTTCATCCTCGTCATTTGTCTCAACTGCAACTTCGATTTGTTCACTTTTTGGCAATACATAGCCATGAACAACAATAAATAATAGTGCATTAAAGACAACATAACATACTGGTAATAAATCCGGACTAAAAGCATCAACTGCATGTCCTAATACCATTGATGCAACAGCGTAAGCAACAGACCCCAGCCCTCGAGCCAAGCCATAATTCACTTGAATTCCATACTTTTCAAAAACAAATGCCAAAGTATTCATTAGCGGCATTATCGTTGTCATTAATGAAAAGATTGATACAATCAAAATAAAAATAATTGCCTGATTACTTGGAACTACTAATAAAATTGCAGATAAAGCAATTGCTATTGCAACGATAGTTGTAATAATTTTACGAATTTCAATCTTTTGATTCTTATCAGCAAAAGTTGCTAATGCCGGTTGCATGAACACCGCTAAAATATTGCATAGGGACAAAATTATACCAATTGTTGAATTACTAAAACCTTTGTGCAATAGGTATACTGAGGCATATCCCATCATTGCGGCAAAGGTTGCAAAATAAAATACTTGACTGGCTACATACTTGATATTTAAACTTTTTACTCTACTCATTTTCCTACCTCATTAAATCGCTTTCATTATTTCTAATATATCATTATTTTTAATATTAAATCCAGCATTTTCAAAAGTTGAAAAGTCGCTTTCATCAATATTAATCGATACCGGCATTTTTATTTCCAATGTTACTAAAATATTATCATATTTTTATATATATTTTCATTGATAATCAAAAATCCACATCAGTGCTTGCTGTTACTATAACCATTCCCTCACTCTCTAACTTCTCAAGCCTATAAAATTATTATAACTAAAAATCATTTCAAATGAAATCTTAATCTTTTCAGTCAGTAAAATCAGATTAATTCTTTTGTGAAAAATATTGTAACAGCTTGCTTTTATTATCATCTTAGTTGACAAATTTTGTTCATTGGAATATTATACAAATATAGTTAGTTTAAGCTAACTAAAAGGAGAGATATTATGAAACTAGTATTAGTACGTCATGGAGAAAGTGACTGGAATAAATTAAATCTTTTTACAGGATGGACAGATGTAGATTTAAGCCAAACTGGCCATCGAGAAGCAATACAAGCAGGCATGATTTTAAAAAATGAAGGTTATGAATTTGATGTGTGCTACACTTCTTATCTGAAAAGAGCCATTCACACATTAAATCATATATTAGATGAAATGGATCTCTGCTGGCTGCCTGTCAATAAAAGCTGGAAACTAAACGAACGTCATTATGGTGCTTTACAAGGATTAAATAAAGCGGAAACTGCAGAAAAATACGGTGAAGAACAGGTGAAAATTTGGCGTCGTTCATTTGATGTACTGCCACCAGCTTTAAATATAAATGATAAACGCAGCGCGCAAAAGCAGGCAATGTATCGAAATATTGACTCTGCTCTTTTACCAGCAGGTGAGAGCTTAAAAACAACAATTGAGCGGGTTATTCCTTATTTTAATGAAACAGTAAAAAAAGATATGCAGGCTGGTAAACGAGCCTTAATTGTTGCACATGGTAATTCATTAAGAGCGTTGGTTAAATACTTTGATAAGTTAAGTAACGAAGCAATCATGAATATTAATATTCCAACTGGAATTCCTTTAGTATATGAATTTGATGATGAATTTAAAGTAATAAAACATTACTATTTAGGTGATGAAACGCTATTAAAAGAGAAGATAGATGCTGTTGCTGATCAGGGTAAAAAACTAGTTACTGTTTAATTATGATTGAAACATTGATCCTTTTAGCATTATTGCTAAGTTTAATTTTCTATATTAAAGCTTATTTAAAAAAAAATCTTTTAAAGCGTTATCATCAATAAAGCACATATACTTGAAATACCTCTAAATTAAATAATCCTCAAAAAGTCAACTTATACATTATTCAAAAGTTGGCTTTTTTATTTATTCCAATTAAATTTTTATAAAAACAAATTTATTACTTTCAACCTAAAATTTTATTGTAACGATTGACATCAAGTGCAATTACTTTTATACTGATAATTAGATTATCGATAATTTAATTATCAGTATAAAAGGAGGCGATAAATTGTCAAAACCCGATAAATCTATTGATCCAAGAATTTTAAAAAGTGCTAAAGAAGAATTTTTATCACAAGGTTATGAGAAAGCTTCTTTGAAAACAATCTGTGCAAATGCAAAGGTTACTACAGGGGCACTTTACAAACGCTATAAAAGTAAAGAGGAATTATTTACAGCAGTAGTTACCCCTACTTTAGAAGCTTTAAATGAAGTCGCTGACAACCGTAGGATCAATTTTGAAACATTTACAGAATTTGAATTAATTGAAGCCTGGAATATGAATAACGATGTAATGTTATGGTGGTTTAAATTTTTATATAGCCATTATGATGGCTTTATTCTATTACTATCATGCTCACAAGGTACTTCCTTTTCTAATTTTACTCACGACTGGGTTGAAAAAATGTCCATCTATACTTATGAATATTATCTTGAAGCTAAAAATCGAGGAATTTTTACTACGGAAATCAGTAAAACGGAATTTCATACTCTACTATCTTCTTTTTGGACTACGATCTATGAGCCATTCATCCATGGTTTTAGTTGGGAGCAAATAGAGAATCATTGCCAAATTGTCTGCCATTTCTTTAACTGGTACCAAGTTCTTGGATATACACGTTAAACTCCCTAGATGGGAGTTTTAAAAAAAACTTAGGTTAGCTAAAACTAACCAGAAAGAAGGGATTACATGCTTAAAAAAGTATTAGAATACGCTGGTGATTATCGAAAAAAAACTTATCAAGCTATTGCCACAATGCTGATTGGAGTAGGAATGAATATCTTACCATTTCTTTTTATCTATCAAATTATTACACCTTTAATCATGCATCAGCAAATAAGCACTCATTATATTATTTTTAGAGTTATTGCCATTGCAATTTCACTTATCTTATATGCCGTTTTTTATGTTAAAGGTCTTGCCTTATCACACCAAAGTGCATATCACACATTAAAAAATCTACGAATTTCTTTACAATGTAAACTTGAAAAGCAACCATTAGGAGTTATTCAAGAAAAAGGAGTTGGTGCTCATAAAAAAACTTTTATTGATGATATTGAAGCAATTGAACTACTATTGGCACATGCTTTGCCGGAAGGCATCTCGAACTTAGCTATTCCCCTCTTCATCTATATTGTTATGTTTATTGTTGATTGGAAACTTGCCTTATTATCTTTAGGTTCTCTTCCCATTGGTTTATTAGCGATGGGGGCAATGTTCAAAATTGGTATGAAAGAAATGAGTAATTACTACGTAGCTGCACAAAAAATGAATAATACTATTATTGAATATGTTAATGGAATGGAAGTTGTTAAAGTATTCAATCGCGATGGTGAATCATATCATCGTTTTGAAAATGATATACGTGGATATCGTGATTTCACTCTTGCCTGGTACAAAGCTTGTTGGCCATGGATGGCACTCTATAATAGTATTTTACCGTGTGTAGCTTTACTTACTCTACCATTTGGATCTTGGTTAGTTCTTCACAACTATTCGAGTTTACCTGACTTAGTTCTTATTCTTTGCTTATCATTCGCAATTGGTACTCCGCTTTTACGGGCTTTGGCGTTTGTCTCAACTTTACCACAAATCAGTTATAAAATTGAGTCTCTTGAAAAAATGTTAAGTGCACCGCCACTACAACAAACATCTGATTGTTTTAAAGACAGAAACCATCATATCAGCTTTGATAATGTTAGTTTTGCATACAATAATAATGTAGTTTTACATAATATTAACTTAGAAATTAAAGAAGGCTCACTAACGGCTTTGATTGGGGAATCTGGAAGTGGAAAAAGCACATTAGCAAAACTGCTTGTTCATTTTTATGATGTCCATTCAGGTTCGATCAAAATAGGAAATCAAGATTTACGACAAATGAGCATTGAAACGTTAAATAATCAAATTGCCTATGTTTCACAAGAACAATTTCTATTTAATACAACTTTGATGGAAAATATTAGAATGGGACGGCTTGATGCTAGTGATGAAGAAGTTTATCAAGCAGCTAGTAAAGCACAGTGTGATGAATTTTTAAGCCGTCTTGAATTAGGAATTCATACTTTGGCAGGTGATGGAGGAAAACAATTATCCGGTGGTGAACGACAAAGAATTTCTCTTGCTCGGGCAATTCTCAAAGATGCTCCAATCATTGTTCTTGATGAAGCTACTGCATTTATGGATCCAGAAAATGAAGAAAAAATGAATGCCGCAATTGCAGAAGTTATCAAAGATAAAACTGTTATTGTTATTGCCCACCATCTACATTCAATTATCAATGCACATCAGATTTGTGTACTTAAGAATGGCTATTTAAACGCAGTAGGAACTCATCAAGAACTTATAGATACTTGCCTTGAATACCAAAAGTTATGGACCATGGCAAATAATAGTGCTAATTGGAGAGTTAGTCATAATCAAGGAGGTAATTAATTATGATCTCATTAATGTCACGAATCCTTGCTATCGCCGGAAAATATCGTCGCAATATTAAAATCGCTTTTATTTTCTCGTTTTTAAAATCAATGTTAGCAAAATCCCCAATCGGACTAGCATTTATTGCTTTTAATGCTTTTTATAATAATAAAATGTCTGATCGATTATGTTTTCTGCTTGGTATTACATTAATAGTTTGTGTTTTATTTCAAGCAGTTTTTCAAAATATTTCTGATCGTTTACAAGGTGATTCTGGTTATCGAATTTTTTCAGATATGCGCATGGAATTAGGCCGTCATCTTAGAAAATTGCCAATGGGTTACTTTACTGAAGGAAATATTGGGAAAATTAGTTCAGTATTATCTACAGATATGGTCTTTATAGAAGAAAATTGTATGACCGTGATTGCTGACATGATGAGCTATATTTTTGCTGAAATTATTATGATCATCTTTATGTTCTATTTAAATATTTGGTTGGGGATACTTTCATTGTTAATTGCTGGAGCAATCCTATGGTTAGGTAAAGCGATGGAACAACAAACATTAGAACATTCAACTATCAGACAAGAACAAAGTGAAAAACTCACTAATGCTGTACTTGATTTTATTGAGGGTATTAGTATTATTAAAACTTATAATCTGTTAGGTGAAAAATCAGCTGAACTTTCTAATAATTTTAAAGAGAGCTGCCGAACTAATTTAGAATTTGAAGAAACACATGCTCCCTGGCAACGTTGGCTAAATATTATTTATGGTTTAGGAATAGCTGCTATTTTAGCACTCTCATTATATCTACAAACTCAAAATTTACTAACTGTTCCTTACTTGATTGGAGTAACTTTATTTGTATTTGACTTATTTGGTCCACTTAAAGCGTTGTATAGTCAAAGTACACGGTTAACTGTAATGAGTAGTTGTATGGATCGTGTCGAAGATGTCTTAGCTCAAAAAGAACTGCCTGATGATGGTATGGAAGTAATTCCAGAACAAAGTGATCTACCAGAAATAAAATTTAAAAATGTTAGTTTCTCTTATGATAAAAAAGAAGTATTACACAATATAAATTTTACATTAGAAAAAAATAAGATGCTTGCTCTTGTGGGTCCATCAGGAGGCGGTAAAAGTACGATTGCTAATCTATTAACACGTTTTTGGGACGTTGATAGCGGGTCAATAAACATCCGTGGAACAAATATCAAAAACGTTAAACTTGCTGATTTAATGAATCATATCAGTATGGTTTTCCAACGTGTTTATTTATTTCAGGATACTATCTATAATAATATTAGTATCGGACGACTTGAAGCTACGGAAGAAGAAGTCATTGAAGCAGCTAAAAAAGCTCGGTGTTATGATTTTATCATGGCACTGCCAAATGGTTTTCAAACAATTATTGGGGAAGGTGGTACAAGCCTTTCCGGTGGTGAAAAACAACGAATTTCAATTGCTCGATGTATTTTAAAAGATGCTCCTATTATTATCCTTGATGAAGCAACTGCCAGTATTGATGGTGATAACGAAAATTATATCCAAGAAGCAATTACACAGTTATGTCAAGGAAAAACCTTATTAGTAATAGCACATCGTTTAAATACTATTCGCTACGCAGATAAGATTCTTGTCATAGCTGATGGAAAAATTGCACAAAGCGGAAGCCATAACCAGTTAATCAAACAAACTGGAATATACCAAGATTTTATCAATGTCCGTAATAATACCAAAGGCTGGAGCCAATAAAAACATGACTTATGTCATGTTTTTATTGTTTATTAAGTTAATCAATAAAATAATATAATTATTAAATAAAGTGATGAGTTATTATGAAAAACTACCTATACATCAATTTACTTAGTTGATTCTTTTAATAATGATTTTGGTGAATTTTTATTACCAGAAATCTTAGAATCATTTTATTCTAGCTGTAAAAGTAGATTTATGATAATAAGGTATATTAGAAAATTCTAAAGACCCTGTAAAAAGAATTTATAATTTTTAGCTGATTTGGCTTAGAATTTTTCTTAGTTATATTACCATTAAATTTTTTATCATTTTAAAATCTTTCTCATTTCCTATTGTATCGCTAATGGTGTTATCCATCATGATATTATCCTTTGGAGGCGAGCTCCTGTCTGAATGCTTTAGTATTAACAAAAGACCCAGATACGATTGAAGCAATAATTCATGACTTTGCAGCTGTTGTTGATTTTATAGCTCCATTATTCTTTCTACTATTAAACAGTATTATCCAATTTGGATTCAACCGCATAGCTATTGAAATACTTTTCCTTATTAATTTTATAATCACCTTTATTTTTTTCTCTTTTTTATTATAGATAATAAAGGATAATTTAAAATACATTTGTTACGTATGAATGTTTCTAGCAACGTGCAATTTTAATATGCTTGTATTTCCTTTTCTATTTTATGCAATTAAATCATTATGTTTTTGAACCTGTATATTTTTATCAATAACGGCTATGATATGTTTAGAGGTGAGTGACATTAAATATCAAAACTTACATGAATTAATCCAGCGCAGTTCTAGTTCTCGCGAATATTTTTTATCATTACCAGTTGATACACAACTAAGATTACATGTGCTTAATGATTATATTCATTCTCTACATCAATTACACATTTATGCTGAAATCAGCAAATAACGAAATTTTCTTATAAAAATATATACCATTAAAATTCAGATAAATGAACGGATAAAATCAAAACCAAAAATATTTGATTTTATCTTTTTATTTTAAAACATATTAACAGCATTTTTTTAATAAATTTCTATTCAATCAATTTTTACAATATCTATGTTTATACTCAAACAAAAATTCTATGCTAAAAATCTAACAACGTTTTCAACTTTTCAAAACTGTCATCACTAATTCCATGTTCCATTTTACAAGCTTCTATTTCTGCTTGGTTTGAACTTACGCCAGCAGCGATTAAAAGTTTTTTAAAAAACAGTGTCGTTCATAAATTCTATTAGCAAGTACTTGACCACTCGATGTTAACTTGAGATGACCATCTTTATTTACTTCTAAATAATTTTTATTTCTAAGCTCTTTAACTGCATAACTAATACTTGCCCTAGAATATCCTCGATACACTGCTAAATCAACAGAACGAACGGCTTTATTTTGATTAGATAAAATTAAAATAGCTTCTAAATAATCTTCCAGTGCTTCTCCCATAACCACTTCTCCCTTAAATTTATTAATTTTTTATAGTATAGACATTTATTTATCTTATAATTCAATTGATTATAAAAGCAAGTAAGGAAATCTCCCTACTTGCTTAATTTTCTTTTTTATAAAGAAGCGGTTTTGTTGAGACAGCAGAAAATAGGAATGTTGAAGTATTGTGTAAAAATGCACTTGTATTAGGCTGTAATAATCCAATTAGTCCAGATAAAATTAATAAACTATTAAATGCCACGATATTAGTATAATTATGTTTTATTCTTTGCATTAGTAATATCGAAATCTTTTTAAATTCAACAATTTCATCCAAACGACTTGAAGTCAATGTCACATCTGCTAGTTCACGGGCAATATCGGAACTATCTTGCATTGAAATAGATACATCTGCACTTGATAGTGCCGGAGTATCATTTACGCCATCACCCACCATCACGACTTTTTTACCTTTCGCTTTTAACAGTCTTATATACTCAGCTTTATCTTCTGGTAAAATACCAGCTTTATAATCATCTATTCCTAGTTCATTTGCAATATGCCCTGCAGCGTTTTCACAATCTCCAGTTAACATAATAACCTTTTTAAAACCAATCTCCCGTAAATTATTAATTACATGCTTGGCTTCCGGCTTGAGCGGATCATAAATACTAATGATTCCTGCTAGGCGTTGACCTATTGCTAAATAAATCAATGAGCTAGCTCCTTTACTATGTAATTTGCTGATCAACTGAACTATTTCAGGGGGTTTTTCAATCTGTTCATCATCAAAAACAAAATGCTCACTACCAATAATTGCTCTTTGACCATGTAAATTAGTAGCAATACCATGAGCAATAATATATTCTACTTCAGCATGTTCTTCTTGATGTAACAATTCCTCATCTTGGGCTTGCTTAACAATTGCGTTAGCAACACTGTGAGGGAAATGTTCTTCAAGACAAGCTGCAATTCTAAGTACTTCATCACGACTGTAGTCATCTAGTGGTGTTACTTCTTGAACGAATGGAGTCGCATTAGTTAAAGTTCCTGTTTTATCAAAGACAATTGTATCGGCTTGAGCCATCGCTTCAAGATATTTACCACCTTTAACCATGATTGAATGTTTTCCAGCCTCTTGCATTGCACTGATGATAGAAATTGATGTAGTCAATTTAATTGCACACGAATAATCAACTAATAAAATTGAAGTCGCTCTTGTTAGACTTCTTGTCCATAATAGCAACCCAAAGAAGCCAAAAAAGCTAAATGGAACAATCGAATCAGCAAGATGTTCAGCTCGCGATTGAACACCAGCTTTTAATGTTTCATTAACATCGATCATATCAACAATTTTATTAATACGACTTTCTTTTTGTAGATTTCTAACTTTTACATAAATTTTTCCTTCTTCTACAATTGTTCCTGCAAAAACAGTATCATCCTTACCAACCGCTTTACTTAGAGGCTCACCAGTAAAACTTGATTCATTGATCAAAGCCTGACCATCGGTTATTTCTCCATCAACAGGGATCATCGTCCCCATGTGAACAATAACTATATCACCTCTTTTTAGAGTATCACTAGGAATTTCTATTTCTGACTCATTTTCTAAGATCCAAACCTTATCTAGATGAAGTGATAATGATTCTTTTAATTGTAAAGTTGTTTTTTTTCTTGTATAGTCTTCTAATAATTGTGATACCGACAATAAAAACATAATATCGCCAGCTGTTTTAAACTGTCTATTAAGCATCGATACAGCGATACTTGTCGCATCAAGAACTGGCACATCAATATGTCCTTTACCTAATGAAGCTAGCCCCTTTTTGAAATATTTAACCGCTAAAACGATACTGCTTAAATATTGTATCGGAGTTGGTAAAAACCACCGAATTGAATAACGGCGAAGCAATAACTTTATAAATTTAGAAGTATAATTTTGGCTAACTTCTTTTTGTGTTATTTCATAAGAATTATACTCCTTGATTGTCGCTAGATATGGTGTTACATCAAATTTTTCTATTTCAAATTGTCGTATTAAAGCTAATAATTCTCTTCTTCTATTTTTATCATAAATAAATAAAATACTTCCTGTTATATCATTAGCTTCGACCTTATTAACCATTTTCCAACGTTCTAATTCATAGCTTAATCCAATTGCTGCAGTTTTTGAAAAAGTATATTTACCATAACGAATTCGCATTCGTCCAGGCATATCATGAACAATTTGATAAGCTTTCATAACCTATCTATTCTCCCTCATTTTTAGCTTTTGCTTCGTAACAAATATCTTTTGCATCTTCCTTGATCGTTTCATAAGTAGCCATCGCATCGTCTTTTAGCTTCATTCCCGAAGCTAAAGAATTAACCGCCATTGTTCTAGCTTTATCGCTTTTTAAAAACTTTGCACCAGCAATCGTTGCTGCAATTCCTCCTACAAAGGATAATACAGTTTTGTTTTTTAATAAATCTTTCATTAATGTTCCTCCTAACTTATTATAAAGATGTTAGTCAAAACTAACACCCTATACTATTAGAATACTCTTTTTTTCGTCATAGTCAATCTAAAGTTATATAAGTCTAACAAAAAAACCAGCAATATCTTGCTAGTTTTTATAATTTCCACTCGTTACTCATTTTTTGCAGGTCAACCATTCTTTGATAAACCCCTTCTTTACGTAATAATTGTTCTGGAGTTCCTTGCTCAACTACATGTCCATCTTCTAAAACAATCAACTTAGAGGCATTAGCAATCGTCCTCATCCGGTGAGCAATCATAATGACGGTTCGATTAGCAATCAAATGTGATAACGCTTTTTGTACAAAGGTCTCACTTTCAACATCCAATGAAGCACTTGCTTCATCTAATAAAATAATAGGTGCATCTTTAAGAATTGCTCGAGCTATTGAAATTCGCTGCCGTTGCCCACCTGATAATTTTGAACCATTTTCACCAATAACCGTATTATATCCATCTGGCAGTTTTTCAACAAACTCATCACAAAAAGCTTTTTGAGCTGCTTCCATGACTTCTTCGTCAGTTGCATCTTTTTTACCAATGCGAATATTTTCTAAAATAGTATTATTAAATAAAACAACCTCTTGAAAAACAATAGAAAATTTTGATAATAGTATTTCTGGATCAACTGTAGAAATATCAATTCCACCTATTTTAATAACCCCTTCGTTTAATTCATAAAAACGAGCAGCTAATGAAGCACAGGTTGTTTTACCGCCACCACTATTTCCAATTAAAGCCGTAATTTCATTTTGTTTAGCAACAAAACTTACATCTTCAAGTACCTTTTTTTTAGTTTGGTACTCAAAACTAACATTTTTAAATTCAATATCATAGTTACTTGGCTCGAATTTTTCTTCACCAGTTTGAAGGGGATAATTTTCTATTTCATTTAGACGAGCAATTTTAGGATCGCAACTGATAATCGCTGCTAAGTTTTGTAATGTTCCACTAAGAGGATCATAAAGACGAGAAGCAACAATTAAAAATAACATAAAGACTTTCAGATCAATCGTTTGATTGATTAGTGATGTTACTCCATAAATGACTACTGTTGCAATTCCTAATTTTAAAATCAATTGTGAACTAACTACAAATAAAGCATTTGTAAGTTCTGTTTTAATTTGACTCTTTTCACAATCATCAATAACCTGATCTACCTCATTAAGATACTGCTGAGTATAGTGATTAGCTTTTAAATCCCTAATTGTCTCCAGCGTCTCTTGAATCTTTTCAGTTCGAACTAATTGTTTTTGACGATCTTTAAATCCAGCATTACTTAATTTTCGTTTAGCCAGAACTACTAATAAAAATGATACAGGAACACACCAAACAGCTGCTAAAGCCATCCTAAAGTCGAAAAAGAACATCGATATAGATAGTAAAAGTGTGGAAGCTATTGACCCAAAGAATTCAGGAATAAAATGTGATAAAGCCTGTTCCATTCCCGTAACATCAGACAAAATTGTTGTTGTTAAATCTGATAAATCACGTTTTGAAAAAAACATTAACGGGAATTTTCGAAGTTTTTCAGCAACACGAATCCTTAATCTTGCACTTTCTTTATAAGTATTATAAAAAGTCATATTATATTGAATATAGTGAGCGATAAAAATTAAGATAACAACTATTACAAATTCAATCAGATACATTGAATATAAGATTGTATTTGAACTGCCATATAGCATTTCTAAAACATCACAAGTAAAATAATATAACACTCCAATTGACATTGCGATTGCTAAATATGATATCGTACATGAAACACAAGCCTTAATTAAATTAACTGCTCCCAAATGGGTTAAAGCAAAACGCTCTTGAACCTTTTTTATCATTCTTGTTCACCTACTTTCCATTCTACTGACTGACAATATTGATGCCACATTTGAGCATATAATCCGTTTTTAATTAATAATTCTTGATGCGTTCCGCTCTCAATAATTTCACCATTATCAACAACATAGATACAGTCAACATTTACAATTGTTGAAAGTCGATGAGCAATCATAATCGTAGTCTTGTCTTTTGCTAATTCCATAATTGCTTTTTGCATTAAGACTTCATTATCACTATCAGCGTAAGCAGTAGCCTCATCTAATAACAAAATTGGAGCATCTTTAACAATGGCTCGTGCTAATGTCAGTCTTTGGGTTTCCCCACCTGATAAATAAACCCCTTTACTACCAATCTTAGTTTCTAATCCTTGATCAAATTTCTCTATAATATCATCACATTGAGCTTTATGAACTGCCGTCTGAATATCTTCAACACTTGCATTTGATCCCATCTTAATATTTTCTTTAAAACTTTTCTTTAAAAGACGACTGTCTTGAAATACGAATGAAATCTTACTCATTAATTCTTTTTCACTAATTTCTTTAACATCGACACCACCAATTTTAATAGTCCCTTTAGTCACATCATAAAATCTCGGTATTAGGGATACTAGCGTTGATTTACCACCTCCACTTTTACCAACAAAAGCAACAATAGAACCACTTTTTATTTTCAAATTAACATCATGAATGACTTCATTTTCACTTTCTGGATAAGTAAAAGAGACATGCTCAAATTCGATATCACTATTGGTGATTTCTTGCAGACTATGCTTATACGTAAACGGCTTTTGATTAATAATTCCTTCGATTCGGTTTAAAGCATCTGCAGCCATCATTGTATTTTCACTTGCAAACATAATTTTATTAGTTGTTACTGCAATAATTGGTGTAAAAATAACATAAAATAAGAAATCTGGCATTAAAGAATTTAAATCAAAACCGTTTAAGATCAATAACATCATTGTGCCAATAATGAAAATGAAAATACTATTGATGAAGGTCGTAAACAAAGTCATTGGGAAACGCATCTTATTTGTATAACCAATTGCAAATTTTTCATAATTATTAATTGATTGATGAAAACGATCAAAAGAAAAAACTGTCTGTTGAAATGTTTTAACAACAGGTATCCCACGAATGTATTCAACTGCTTCATTACTCATTCCTTCAAGTGCATCCATATATGCTTTCATTGATTCCTGTAAGCCAGGACCAATCATTTTAAACATATTTGATAGTGCTAAAATCGTTGGAATTAGTGCAGCTATCCCAAACTTCCAATCAAAAATAAATAAACAGACTATTACCGCACAAACAGTAGTAATCAATTGTGCCATATCCGGTAATTGATGTGCTAAATAAGTTTCTGTTGAAGCTGCAGCTTCATCAATAATTTTTCTTAATTTACCACTTCCTTCTTTAGCAAAATATCCAAGTGGTAATTGAACAGCATGATGTAAAGCTTTTTTACGCATATTTGAAGCAATTCTAAATGCAGCTAAATGTGAGCAAAGTAAGCCCGAAACATACAATAAAATTCCTACTGCAGCAAAAATTAACGCGTACCAGCCGTATTGTATCGCAATACTTCCTTGGGCAAAGTTTGGATACTCTGCCAAAATAACCTCAATAACTTTCCAAATCATAATAAATGGCATTAATAATAAAATAGCACTTATCATTGAAAATACTAAAGAAAGTATTGTTAAATATTTATATTTGCCAGCATAAGCAAATAAAGATTTTAATACTGTCATATTAACCCTCCTTTAGTTAGAATAGACTAACTTTATAAGAGAGTATAACTCCTAAATATTATTACTGCTACTCCATTTTGTTATTATTGCTCCATTTTAAGATGTGATTTACGATATTGCTGGGGTGTCATAGAAGTATATTGATAAAATGCAGCTGAATATTTACTTGGATTAGAATAACCAATCTCATTAGCTATTTCGATAATTGGAATATCGGTATTAATCAGTAGACCTAAACTATACTCTAAACGATATTCTTTATACCACTGATAGATTGGTTTACCGTGAATCTCTTTAAATGCTTTACGAAATGTATGAATATTAATATTGTATTGTTTTACTAGTTTTTCAAGATCATATTTAGCTGAAATATTGTTACTAAGCTCTGTTTTTATTGCCTTGATAATCTCAATTTGTTTTTTTGGATAATAATGCTTTTCATTTTCTAAAATTCCAAAGTCATGATGTGATAAAAATAATAACAGTTCTAACACTTTTATTTTTAGGTAATTCCTCTTTAATTCCTCTTCTATCTCATACATTTCTAAACAAATATGTTCAATTTGAGCAGTAGCACGAAAAATATATACATTATGGCTTTCTTTTAAACGTTTACTGATTAAATCAATATCAATATTGAATTCATCTAATAATTTATTCTCTTTAGCTTTTTCTACTTCAATCAAAATTTCTACACCATTATAATAACCCAATGGAAATGAGTGAGTTAATTTATTTAATGTTCCACCACTAATTGCTAAATCTCCTTGACATAAATATGCATAATAATTTTTATTATACTGACATTCAAATTTACCTTTTAGACAATGATTAATTTCAATATAACGATGCCGATTGAGAGATTGATCAGTCGGAGCAGTAAAACAATGAAAATTATTATATATAACTTGTATCCCTGGATAAATATCTATGCTCGTCATTACTCCCTGTCCATCGATTAAACCTATTTGATACTCTCTTTCATGCTTATTAATAACCTTTTTATCTATAAACGGCAGCTTAATATCTTCAAGCATTAAAATCTCCTCCTTTTAGGTGAAAACAGAATAACCTATAGTTATTCTGTTTCTTTTAAAGATTTCCCTAAATCAATTCTTTGAATTTGTTTATTCAATAGCCAATTAACAACAAAATAAGTAATTAAGCCAACAGTAAAAATCATTACATAGAGGTAGGTTGGAATATAGATTTCTATATATCCTGCAAATCTCATCATTGCTTGAATAAACAATATTTCTAAACCATATTTACAAATTGGTAAACTAATCAATAATGAAAATACTACTACCAAAGCTGTAGCTTTAAGATATATCTTAGCAATTTCTTGGCTGTTATAGCCTATCACTTTTAAAAACGACATATAATTAGTATTTCGATCTAATACTAGTTTTGTTAGAATATACATTACAACTAAATAAATAACTATCGCTATCCCACTCATAATCGGAATCATCTGTGAAAAGGTTTCCGTCATTTGATCACCAATTTTCAGCATATCTGTCTTAGTAATCATCGTACTAAGATATTTTTTATCAATATTTAACTTCTGATCTGATAAATAACTATTATAATAATTCAGATCTTCTTCGAGTAAATTATTTAATGATTCACGTGACATATAAACACTTATATTAGTTCGGCTATTATAAATATCAAAAACCTTTAACTGATATTCTTGTTCAGTATATTGGTTTGTAAACGTTACTTTATCTCCTTTTTCTAAGCCAACTTTTTTAGCAAAATCGTAGGAAATAATAATTTGATCTTTTTCCTTTGGCAAATCAATATCCGCATAATATATAGAATTATCATCTAATCCATAGAATGAAACATCTAAGTCAATTTCCCCAGCAGCAAAATAGGTTTGTAATGATGTATATGTTATTTTTTCTCCAGCAGCTTCAACTGGTACCTTTAAAAGATATTGGTAGTTTGTTTTAATACTATTTTCCATATTTTCTAAATAACGTTCAATCGACGGGGTAATACAAAAACCAAAAGTTAAAAGAAAACTAGCAAAAATAATTCCAATCATTAAAACCAAATAACTTCCCTTATTTTGAAGAATCACTCTTTGACGATAGCGCTTAATAAACGACGTTTGCTTTAAATGAATATAATGACTTTTCTTATTTTCATGTAGATCTTGTCTTAAAAATTTTAATGGCGAAATATTTAATTTATGCCATAACATTAAATAATTGACTATCAAAATAACCAAAAAAGGAATCACGGTAGTATTAACAAATACACTAGGAATAAATTTTAACTGTAATGGTGGCAAGCAATAACTGTTATAGTACATATTAGAAAAAAATGAAGGCATTATTGTATATCCAATAACATTTCCCACTAGTCCACTTACAAAAACAATGATCATTACTAAAGTAAGATAATGGTGAATCAACTCTTGTTTTGTATAACCATTAGCTAGTAATGTGCCAATTGCAGTTGCTTGGTCTTCAATTATCGCCTGTGAAATTACAACAAAAATAAAGGCTAAAATAACCAAAATGATATAAAACAACATATTCATCATTGGGATATCACCACCCATATCATTAGGTAAAAATGATATTGCCTGGTTCATCTCTTGGGTCATCATTCCTGTTAAGCTACATCCACTATCAACTACGATATCTCTAATTTGATTTAATTGATCGTAATTTTCTTTACTACTTAAATCATCATTTGATTTATAACTATAAGTATAATTAATATTATTCTCTTTTAATAAAGCAAAATCTGACTCATCTACAATAGCAACTCCAAAATGGATAGGATCCATCATTAAATCACTATTATCCTTAATCAACGAACTATAGTCAGGTAGGCTTAAATATCCAACGATAGTTAACTTTATACCATTGACCTTAATTTGATCATTTATTTTATAACCATTTTTTATTGCAAAAAGCCGATCTAATGCTATTTCTTGATGCTTTTTTGGGAGTTTCCCTTGGTAAACTGTAACCAAATTAATATTTTCACGATCTTGATATATCCTTAATGTAGCACTATTTTTGATCTTTTGCTCGCTATAGAAATTTTCATAAAGTTTTACAGGCTCTTTTTCAATTTCTTTAATTACTTCTTTAGTCAATGGTTTTAAAACAGTAAACTGTCCATCCTCGACTAAACATTCATCTTGATTTTGTTTTAATAGATTATTAACACTATAAGCTACACTAAAAAAACCTGAAACAGTTGCAATCATAACTATCATGACCAAAGCAAGTGCTAGATAACGAGCTAAGTTATCAGTGAATTCTTTTTTTAAACTCTTATTTAATGGATTTTTCATGCTAACACCCTACTACCATTCTAACTCTTTAGCATTGATTCGTGATGTATTTAAATAGTTTGAAATAATTTGTCCATCTCGCAAACGCAGCACGCGATGTGCCATTTTAGCAATTGCATCATTATGAGTAACAATTAAAATAGTTGTTCCATAATCCTGATTAATCTGTTCTAATAATTCTAAAATATCTTTAGATGTATGATAATCTAAAGCTCCTGTCGGTTCATCACATAATAATAATTTAGGATTTTTTGCTAGAGCACGACCAATTGCAGTTCGTTGCTGCTGTCCTCCTGATAATTGATTAGGATACCTATTGCAATGTTCTTTTAATCCTAATTTATCTAATAGTGTTTCAACAGCTAGTGGTGTCTTACTCAAATATGCACCTGTTTCAATATTTTCTTTTACTGTTAAATTTGGGACTAGATGATAAAATTGGAAAACAAAGCCCAAAGTATCCCGCCGGTATAACCCTAATTTTGTTTTTGATAAAGATGCTAAATCAATTCCACCAACTATCACATTACCATAATCAATTATTTCGATACCTCCAATTAAATTTAATAATGTTGATTTACCAGAGCCTGAAGGTCCTAGCATAACACAGATTTCACCGCGTTCTATTGAACCATTGACCCCTTTTAAAACTTGAACCCGATTTTCATTTTCACCATAATATTTTTCTACATTTTCTAATTGCAAATACATATAAATCCTCCTATCTTTTAATTCAGATTTTTTTAATTTAATAACACGATAGCCAACTATCTCTATTAAAACCTAGACTGATTCCACACTTGCATCTTGTTTTGGTAGAAGTACAGCCAAATGCTGTTCTAAATAAATTTTCTTCTGATTAAACTCATTTTCAATTTGTTGCTGACAATCGGTACAACTCATCCCATTAATTTCCATCATCACACAATATGGATAATTCTCATTTTTCAATCTTACAAATTGATTTTTCGAATAGAATCATCCGATTCACCACACAACACCCTCTATAATCTTTTTAAAATAGGATTTAATGCTAAATATTTCAATTAAAACAATTATAATAGTTAGCCTAATCTAACCAACAATTATATCTTATCTCCTGGTGTTAGACTTGTCAAACAAATATATAATAAAAAAATAAACTATTACTAGCATAGTTATTATTTTTAGGCAAAGTTTAATATATCACATTGCAATACAGTTTTTAAGCTTACTGTCTACCAGATAGATAATCAGTAAAAAGTATCATAGAAGCTTCATTTTTAGATAAATTAAATCAGCAAGATATTTTGAATGAATATTTTTAGTAAAAGGATATCCATGAGTATTACAAAGATACCGAACTTTTTTATAAAGTTTTAGCATTTTTTCTTTAAAAACCTGTTCAAAAGTATTAGTGATACATAATTGATGATTAACAATAGCTTCATGTTCACGCCTTAATAATAGCATCGGAGCTTTGACAAAATAAAATTAAAATCATTAAAATAGCACCTATGCATCGCTGAAATACTAAAGACAGTAATTAAAGGTGGCTGTTTATTAAGGTGAATAGACTGTAAAATTATATAACCGATGATTCCTACTGATGCTATCATAATGATATTTAAGTACATGCTCGAGACAACTGGTGAAAACAAAGCTAAATTATCCAATGATACATCCACATTAATATTTGAAAATAAAATATATAGCGGTGTATAAAAAATTTCTCATCATTATCACAGGAAACAAAACACAAAAACGACTGAATTACAATAAGAATGAAGGAATAGACCATTCCATAGATTATAATATACTGCTATTACTATAGATATTAATAAATAGATCAGGCTAACAATAAATGCGATAAGCGAAGAAAATAATAACGGATTTTTTTATTCTATACATCAATATATCCTCCTCTAATAAACGTTTATGCATCAAATAGCTGAACAATAAATCAATCAAAAAAGCAAGGTAGTTTTCTATCTTGCTTTTCTAAATATTCTATAAATCATCTTCAATAGCACTAGACTTTGCATAAGCAGTAGATTTTGCTTCAAAAAAATCGGTCTTAATGTTATTTGCATTACTATAAATACTTACCCATTTCATTGCTTCAGGTTCTGTCTCAAATCCTTCATATAATGGTTCAAAATTCAATGAAAATGCTCTTAAATTACCGAGATAATGAATATAATCACTGACCATATCCATCGTTAGACCCTCAATTCGATTTCCCAAGACATATTGCCCCCAAGCAATTTCCTCTTCAACTCCACGTTTTAGCATATTACGATAAACCTCAATCTTTTCAGGGGTAAATAATGTCGGTTCTTCCTTTTGCAGCTCAATAATCATATTTCTAAATAACCATAAATGTGTATTTTCATCACGATTAATATAACGAATCTCTTGAGCTGATCCCGACATCTTACCCATTCGTCCTAAATTATAAAAGAACATAAATCCTGAATAAAAATAAATTCCTTCCAAAATATAATTAGCCATAATCGTTTTCATTAAATGAAAACTATCTTTATGTTCAAGAAATGCATTATACTGTTCACCAATAAATTCATTTCGCTTCAACAAATGTTCATCAAATTTCCATTGATATAAAATTTCATCTCGTTTAGTTGGTGAACAAATTGAATCAAGCATATAGCTATAACTTTGTGAATGGACCGCTTCTTGAAATGCTTGAATGGTTAAACAAAGATTAATTTCATTTGCTGTAATATACTCACCAATATTAGGAAGATTGGCTGTCTGTAAAGAATCTAAGAAAACTAAAAATGAAAGAATCTTATCATATGCGGTTCGTTCTGCCTCACTTAACAAACGATAATCTCTAATATCTTGAGTCAAATTTATTTCTTCTGGAATCCAAAAATTATTCATCGCCTGACGGTACCAATCACTGACCCACTGATATTTCATATTATTAAAATCATTAAGATTTGTTGTATTTCCATTTATCATTCGACGTTTTCTTACATCAATATCACCTTTAGCATTAAATAATGCTTTTTGTTTAAGTTCCATTATTACCTCCTATGAACTGCATGATTCACATTCTTCAACTTCTAAAGACTGGCTTCTAACATAATATAATGTTTTAACACCATACTCCCAAGCTTTAATATACAAATTAAGCAACTTTCTAAAAGTAAACTCATTTGTCATATATAAATTAACTGATTGTGACTGGTCGAGATGACGCTGCCTAATTCCCGCTGCTTTAACAATCCACTCTTGATCAATATAATGCGCATTTTTATATAACCAAAAAGTTTCAGAATCTAAGTCGGGAGCAACTCTAGTAATCATACTTCCCTTTTTCTCTTCCATAAAATACTTTTTCATGATAGGATCAACAGCTGCTGTTGTTCCAGCAATAATTGAAGTTGAACTGGTTGGAGCAATCGCTAAAAGATATCCATTTCTTAAACCATTTTCTTTGATTTTAGCTTGAAGATTTTGCCATGCTTTACTTTGATAGCGACGTTTTATAAAGTATGCACCTGTTTCAAAATCACTACCATTAAACAATGAGTAACTTCCTTTTTCTTTAGCTAAATCACATGAAGCTTCCAACGCAAAGTAATTAATCTTTTCATAAAGCTGCTCAATAAACTGTAAATGCTCATCACTTTCAAATGACATTTTCAATTTTACCAGCATATGATGATAACCACTTGTTCCTAATCCAATCGCACGATATTTTTGATTAGTTATTTTGGCAAAAGGAATTGGATAATAATTTAAATCAATTACATTGTCCAAAGCCCTAATTACAACACTGATAACGTGTCTCAATTCATCATCATTTAAGACATCAAGATGACCTAATGTTAATGAAGCTAAATTACAAACTACAAAATCACCTGGTTTTGTTTTTTCAACAATAATAGTTTCACCATTAACCTCAATTTCCTCAGACGGTAAGATCTCCATCGCTTGCATATTTTGAGCAATTTCTGTGCAAAGATTACTGCAATATATCATTCCCTGATGAGGATTAGGATTAAAATTATTAACATGATCGCGATTAAATGTGAAAGGAGTTCCTGTTTCAACTAGTGATTTAATAATTAAACGAACAATTTCTTTAACTGTCATAACGCGTTTAGGAATTCGGTCATCTTCAACGCACTCATAATATTTCCTTTCCCACTCTTCACCATAACAATCCTCTAAATAATAACCTTTAACTTCATGTATCTCGTGTGGACACATCATGTACCATGAAGCTTCCAAATCATTTTTAGCTAATTTCCAAAATAAATCTGGATAACAAACCGCAGGAAAAATATCATGTGCTTTCATTCGATCATCGCCATTATTTGTTCTAATTTGTAAAAATTCGGGTAGATCTTTATGCCATGCATCCAAATATACTGCTGCTGCTCCCTGCCGAACTCCTAATTGATCTACTGCTGTTGCAGTATCATTTACAAGTTTAAGCCATCGAATCACACCTCCTGCTGCTCCTTTGAAACCTCTGATACTACTTCCATTAGCACGTACTTTTCCAAAATACAGTCCCATTCCACCACCGTTTTTTGAAACTTTAGCAAAATTATCTATACTTTTATATATTCCTGCTAATGAATCATCGACAGTATCAATAAAACATGAACTCATTTGATGAAATGGCTTTCTCGCATTAGACATAGTTGGTGTTGCCATCGTCACTTTTAAAGTACTTAAAATATCATAAATCTCTTTTGCCCACTTAACTCTATTTGATTCATTCATGGCCAAATGCATAGCAATTGACATAAACATTTCCTGTGGTTTTTCAATAATTTCGCGGTCATGATTTTGAATCAAGTATCTTTTAACAATCAATTCAAGACCACTATATGTAAATAATTCATTTCGCGATTCGCTAATATACTGTCCTAACATGTCTATTTCATCTTTTGAATAGCTTTCAAGAATATATTGTCCATAATAACCTTGTTGTGCTAAATAGTTAATCCGCTCATAAAAAGTATATCTACCAGCGGTATTCATTTTTTGGTCAACCTGTTGATTTACATCATAAGTTAAAAATCGAGCTGAAATCATCTCCCATTTAGGTGCTTCTTTACTAATTAATTCCACACTCGCTTTCATCAACATTTTCAACGCTTCAAAATGACTCATACCCTCTTTATAAAATGTTTTAAATTTCACTAATAATAATTGCAATGAATATTCTTCTTGAGGATAGTCTTTGTGAATCTTCAATAGAACCTTTTTTAGATTTTGATCTCCCAATAAGGCAAGCAGTTCATCAATTATCAATCGCTGCTCCGTATGCTTTTGACGATATAAAATATAAGCTTTTGCTACTTGAAGATATCCATGTTTCATCAATGTTTCTTCAACCAAATCTTGAATTGCTTCAACAGACATATCAGCTATAATATGTTTTTCAATATCTGCAATCATCTTTTTTAATTCATCATCTTTTATTGTTTCAGATAAACTGCAAAAAGCTTTTTTTATTGCTGTTTCTATTTTATTGTTATCATAGTCTTGAAAAAGACCATTTCTTTTTTGTATCAACATTTTTTTCACATCCTTAGAATGCCATTCTAGCATAGTCATTCGATTATCTTCAACGAATATGCTTAAGCATATTTTATTCTTTCACAATAATCATAAATATAAACAAAAAAAGATGTATCTAACAACACATCCTTTTATAAAAAAATACTTCTAGTTTTAAATTCAATCGTTTGATTTAACGGTCCCAATGAAAGCATTTTCATATCTTTTTCATCATATTGAGGAAATTCAACTCTTGTTATCTGATTATTCCAATATGTTTTAAAATAATATTCTCGAGTTGCTAAGTTAATAAACATCGTATATTGAGTATAATCAGAAGTTTGATCTGCTGTAATGACGACCCCTTTAGGAATACTGACCGTTTCCATGATCCGGAAACAAGTTATCACAGCTTGATGACGATCAATTGGAATATCTGTATATGTTTTTTGAAATGCTGCTCTAATAAAACGTGATGGTGGTGTATAATCCCCTGGTAAACCTAATGTTCCTGCACCTTGTCCAAATGGAGTAAGTTTTATATTGTTCCATATTGCTTCTTGAAATTGATATGGCGATAAATTGTAATAATTTCGTAAATTAGTCATATGCCAAGAAAAATCTGGACTATTTGCAAGAACACCAATAGGATTATTAATCGCATGTAGACCATCTATTGTTTTTTCAATCACCATACAATTGTTATTTGCATCGCTTATTATCCAATGAAGAGGAGCTGCTATATGTGTAATACTATCTTCTACACCAATAATTTTGATGACTTTTATTAATTCTTGAGCTTCTTTTACTGAAGCACATTGACTTAATAAAAAATAAACTAGTTCAAAAGCAGCGATCGGGATAATTGATGTATTATCTTTTTTTAGCCCATCATATTGAGCAAACCCAGAAAAATATAATGCCGCAACTGCAAATCCATGGTCATTAACACCATCACTTAAAGCAACAGGAGAGACATCTTGCCCGATACCAAGAATATTGTACTTATTTTCAATATCATGAGTATTTAGAACATTGCGCCACTGGTATTTTGCAGGAATATAATAAAGTTCAGGATTTAATTCAAATGAAAAATCCATTGTTCGACCAAAATAAATATCTCCATTATCTGAATATATCTTTATTGCTGTACACATCTATGATTCCTCCTAATCATTCCTCCTTTAAATATATTAACCTAAATTATAAATAGACCCGATTAAAATTTAAAAAAAGGGAATTTTATTTCCCTCCTTATATCTTTTCTCCATTTGTTGCAATAACTTCTTTCATCCAATCAAAACTTTTCTTTTTATATCGATTATATGTTCCGCTACCATCATCATTTTTATCTACATAAACAAAACCATAACGTTTTTTCATTTCCCCGGTACTAAGTGAAACAAGATCAATAGCCCCCCACATCGTATAACCAATACAATCTACATGATCAATATTAATGGCATCTTTCATGTTTTTAAAATGATCTTTTAAATATCGGATCCGATAATCATCTATAACTGTGTCATTTTCAAAATGATCGATTTCACCCATTCCGTTTTCAACAATCATAATTGGTTTTTTATAACGATCATAAAGTTCATTCATAACATAGCGCAATCCAACAGGATCAATTGGCCAACCCCAAGGGGTTGCTTCTAAATAGGGATTTAGATCCATTGCTAATCCGATAATATTTAATTTAGTGTTAGCATTAACGGTTGTTGTTCTATAGTAGCTAAAAGTAATAAAATCTAGTGGATATTCTTTTAGTAAATCATCATCACCTGGCTCCTTAACCAGTACGACCCCTTCTTTTTCAAATAATGCTTGTGCATAATATGGATATCCGCCAGTTACCATAGTGTCTGCATAAAAATACGATAATCTTCTAGTATTCATATGTGCCATCATGTCCTCAGGCTTGCAAGTTAATGGATATAAACCACTCATTGCATACATTGTTCCTACCATGCACCCTGGCATCATTTCATGAGCCATTTTTGTTGCCAATGAACTAGCAACAAAAACATGATGCATCGCTTGATAATGCGTTTGACTATCAATTTTATGAGTTCCCATTTGAGCATAACCCTTTACAACATTAAGCTCATTAAATGTCAACCAATATTTTACTTTCCCTTTAAAACGTTCAAATAATGTTTTACATAATTTTAAGTAGCAATTAATTGTATGGCGTGATGACCATCCATCATAATGATCAGCTAAATATGCAGGAATTTCATCATGACAAATTGTAATTAAAGGCTCTATGTGATACTTTAATAATTCATCAATAACATTCTCATAAAACTTCAAACCTAACTCATTTCCTTCAGCCTCTTCGCCTGTCGGAAAAATTCTTGTCCAGCAAATACTAAAACGATAAACATTAAATCCCATTTCTGCCATTAAAGCGATATCTTCTTTATAACGATGATAAAAATCAACTCCATCATGACTTGGATAATAACGCTCAGGATCAATATATCCAGTTGCTCCTTCAGGAATTTCAGCCTTTAATGGTGACGAACCAAGCGTTCCATCTTTACACTTATAAGTTACCTGACGTAACGTATCAACATTACCATCTGTTACAAAATCTGCTGTAATCAAGCCGCGATTACCTTCACCAAATCCACCCTCATATTGAAAATCAGCACTAGCTCCACCCCATAAAAAATTATCTGGAAATCTACTCATACTTTGTTCCTCCTTTGATACTACTATTATAACGGAGTTTTTTATATAAACTTAAAAGTTCGCATTTTGGAAACTTCTATATTCAGCAACAATCAAGTCATTAATCAAAGGATAGATATAACTATGTGTTTGTAATTTAGATAAATGCTGATAGACAAGACAAATATCAACATCGGGATGATTTACCATCATTTCGTTTGCAGTAATTAAAATAACCTTTTTATTTTTATAGTCGTATTTTTTCTTTTCATCAAATGATGATAACTGATACTTATTTAAATAGTTACCAGAATTAGAATAAATGATCACAACACCTTGTTCACTATTATTTTTTAAGTATTCGTCTTGTTTAACATCATTTACATAACTCATAATAAATTTATGATTATAGGCCAGTTTATACTGCAAATCTAACGCTCCCAATTGTGAAAAAAGTGTTCCAAATGCCGTGACTTTTGGATATTGATAAATTATTTGAGCAATTTTTCTAATCACTGTCATATCAATATTTTTGATTATTTCAATATCCTGAATAACTTTGTCAATATAGGTATTTGCGTCTTGATTAGCAATATATTGTTGGATATTGGCAACATAATTATAATCACTGTTAAAACGATTTTCCTTAAAATATGCTTCTGCCTTAAAATCGGAATAATCTTCAAAATTTAATGATCGTACAAACTTACTAATAGTTGATTTTGATACATGACATAAATTTGCAACATCATTAATACTAAGATTTTGCAAATTATCAAAATTCAAAAGCATTGTATAAGCAATACTATAAAAAGTACTATCTTCACTATATTCATTTATTACATCAATAAGCCTAACCAATAATATTCCCATTAACCTATCTCACTTTCTTTGCTTATTAGAATACTAATTTCATATAAATTACGTCATCCGTTGGATTATCATAATGTGGTTCAATTTTTTTAAAAACATATTTTTTATATAACGAAATCGCCCTTTTTAACGGTTTGATTGTATCCAAAACCATCTCTTTATAACCATCTCCTTGAGCAGTTTCAATAATTGCTTCAATTAATTTTTGACCTTGTCACTGATTACGAAAATCTGGTTTTACATATAGACGTTTCATTTCACAGCATTGATTAAGATGGTGACAATAAGCAATACAGCCAACAGCTTTACCATCAGTCGACAACCGCTAAAATACGCCCATGAGACTATAGATATCTTCTTTTTAAATCTTCTAATTCAGCATCTATGTTTTGAAAAGAGAAATCTCGATTCAATGAATTTGTATACTCAATGATCAATTCTTTTATTTCCGCAAGATATTTTTCTCCATCAACAATCAACATTATTTTTCACCTCAAATATAATTTATTTTGATACTATCATTCTAACATAAAATAGTAATCAGCCAAACTCTAGATTCATTTAAAATAATTGATAAAAAAGCAAAGTCATTATGTTTGACTATTATAAAAATAAGGCGTATTATTCAACATGAACATGGTTCATATAAAATTATAAGGAGGAAATATTTTGAATTTACCATCAACATCAAAAGAAAAAATAATTTCTATCTGTCAACGTTTAGCTAAAGAAAAAGGTCTATCTTCAATTAATATGCGTTCTGTTGCAATTGAATGTAGTGTTTCAGTAGGCGCAATATATAACTATTTTCCATCAAAATCAGAACTCTTATGTTCGACTATCGAAAGTATTTGGAAAGATATTTTTCACATGTCTAGTGAACAATTTAGTTTTACGAATTTCATTGAATGTTTGACTTGGTTATTTGAAAGTATTCAAGAAGGCAGCCAAGAATATCCTGAATTTCTTTCAAAACATGCAATGTCTTTAGCTGCTGAAGATAAAGTCGTTGGACAAAAAATGATGAAAAAATATTTTTTCCATTTAAAACAAAATTTATTAATTGTATTAAAAAAAGATCAAAAAATAAGAAAAGATGCTTTTAATCAAAAATTAGATCAAACTTTATTCATTGAGTATATTTTTGAACTTTTCATTTTTTCAATCGTTAATCCACAACAAAACTACCAAGGTATTATTGAGTTAGTTGAACGATATTTATACTAGCCCACTTATTACGAAGTGGGAATACTTATAATTCAAAGTGAACAGTGTTCAGATTAATTATGGAGGTTTATTATGAAAGTAAAAAAGCATAATTTATTATTAATAGCTTCAATCGTGTGGCTTATTGCTGGTTTCAATATTTTAAAAATTGGAATTGAAACATATGTTGGATATACAAAGTTATTAAATTTCTTTCTCTCAATCATTGTTTTTATTATTTTTTGGTTTGCTATATTTTACAAATTAACTAAAAAACATACCCATAGAATTCATAGCTATGAAATAGAAAAACAATTCTTTTTAAATTTCTTTGATCTTAAATCATTTATTATTATGGCATTTATGATAATTTTTGGTATAACAATTCGAACATTTAATTTATTACCGGATAGATTTATCGCTATTTTCTATACTGGTTTAGGAGCTGCGCTATTTTTGGCCGGTATCATCTTTGGTTTAAATTACTATAAATCATTAAATAAGACTTTAGATTATTCTCCTAAATCTTTAATAAATATTGCTATTATATATTTTATTTTAGCAATGGCTGGGGGTGTTTTTTATCGTGAATTTACAAAATTTTATGCTTATTCAATGCCTACCGTATTAAGTGTAATTCATCCTCATTTATTAATTTTAGGAACATTACTGTTTATCATCCTAGCTGTAATTGCAAAAGTAACAAATATACAAAATAATAGACTATTTAAAAAATTTGTAATCATTTATAATTTTTCTTTACCTTTTATGATCCTCACTATGCTAATTCGTGGGATTCTACAAATAACTAATACGGCTATAAATAGTTTGATAGATAAGATGCTTTCTGGTTTTGCAGGACTTTCACATATTACTATGATGATTGCATTACTAATATTATTAATTTCTTTAAAAAAAGAATTTACAGATTAAGGAGAAATACATTTATATGTCAATATTACTGATTATGGCAATTATTTTCATGACGCTAGCATTGGTTTTTTATACAATCGGTGTTTTTGCTGAAAAAAAGAGTGGCAGTTTACTAAAATGGCATGCTTTGATATTTTGGCTTGGCTTTATTTGTGATACATCAGGAACGAATATTATGGGACAAATATCAGGGCACAATTTTAATTTTAATCTCCACGGCATTACTGGATCAATTGCTTTACTTTTAATGGCTTTTCATGCAGTTTGGGCAACAGTAATACTAATTAAGAAAAATGATCGTGCTAAAAAAACTTTTCATAAATTTAGTATTATCGTTTGGTCAATATGGTTGATTCCTTATATAATTGGTATTTATATTGGAATGAACGGTTAAAAGAAGAGAGACTGTCATGTTTCCCTTCTTTTAACTTATATATAAAAATACAAGCATTCCTAAATATTCAAAAATCATTTTCCATCAATAATAGTTAAAAAAGTAACACTACCCAATAATCAATGGAGGTAATATTCTTTTAAAACTGTATTTCTAATATCAATTCTTCCAATAGCATAATTAGCTATTTTTTATTCCTTAAGCTTTATAAATTGATACAACAATGTATCCATTGCGAGTCCAACTCCAATTAATAGTATTTCAACAAATAATGTCTTGCCTTTTTCCTTTTCCTCGGTATATATTAAAGGATATGTCCTTCCTACAACTACAAAATTTTCTATATAAAATAACAGGCTCATATGCGTCTCAATCTTTAAGATTTGTCAGACTCTCAGAATAAACAGTCTATTAACAAATCATACCTACAGGCGAAATACTCTTTCATAAAATATATTCTTATAATAACTTTGTATATTATCAATTATATCCATCTTAAATATCAAAAAAATACATGCAACACTATAAGTTATAAATATTTACTAGCTTCTTTAATACTTAGCTTATTCATTAGAGTACGATATTTAATAATAAAGTTTATTACCCATACCAAATTAGTTCTAGAATAATTTCTTAAACTCCAGCCAATTGCTTTATTAATAAAAAACTCATCACTTCCAAAACTATTAACAATTTTTTGCTCCAGCAAGTTTGTATTTGTCTTATCTTTGCGCTAGGGTGAGGGAATTCCATAAAATGTAAATAAATCTCTCATATATTTTGACGTTTTATCTGCTTTTTTAATATCTTGTTGTTTTTCAAATAACTTCTTTTATCATTGTATATTTATTCATAATATTTCCTTTAATAGTATAAACACGTGTTAACCACATTGTTAATAATGTATTTAGTCTATTCTTCAACGCCAATGATTTCAAAAATATCGTTCTTATAATAAGATTTATCTAGGTGATACTTCTATCTAAATATGCTTCAATAAATTTTTTTGAAGGGGAATAAATATTATTAGGCAGCTTTTCTATTTCAAACCAGCACCACTCATCTTGTTTATCTGGTTCCATAGCTTTTAAATCTCCATCGTAATTTTTAGCAATAATATGTATCGTTACATAGTGCTTATTTAATTGAATATCATCGACTACATTAAAAACTTCTATCTGTGAGATATTTAAATTAGTTTCTTCTTTAACTTCTCTAATCGCTCCTTCAAAAATAGTTTCATGATACTCTTGTTTTCCACCTGGTAGACACCATGTGTCCGGTTCATAGATGCCACCAGTATCAACCCCATCTTTTATCCGATGTCCTAAAAGAATCTGATTATTCTTGATTAACAAAACACCTATTCCCACTTTAATGATTTTCTCCATATTATTTCCTCATTTCTAATTGGATTTATCTAACTGTACTCTTAAGCTTCTCATGACGAGTTTGATACATTGTATTTTTAAGTTTTTTAATTATTTCAAGATCATCAGATTTATAAAAAGTGATTTTTTCTTCATTAGTGAATTGAATAAGTTCATCTTTTCCTAAAATCTTTGCTAAATTAACAACTAATGCATTCAAGGCTTTTTGATTATAATAAAAGATAATTACTTTTGCTTTTTTACAATGAATCAGTTTTCTAATTACATCTCCATCTACAATATCTAAGGAATGACCAAAAAAATAGATATAAAATTGTTCATTGTCATTTAACCATTTAGTGTAGTTATTACCTGTTTTTTTAACAATCCTTTGATAATACTTTTGAAATTCAAGATAATCATACTTATCATTATCGGTGACATTTTTAATTTCTGAGCCAATTCCAAAAACCATATTATTTTCTTCTTTTATCCTATCTTTAGCAGCAAATCCATGAATATAATGAACTGTATTTGTTTCTTTTTTATACATTCTTGTGTACGTATCAGTATAATTAAAAGAAATGAGTTTAGTTACTGGTAAATATTTAAATAATTCAATTTTCTTGGTTTTAGTATTTAAAAATCGTGTTAAATATATTTCCAATAACCATGTTAATTCTTCCAATTCTCGATATAAATGTTTCTTTGTGAGTTCTATCTGATGCTGAAAATCGGTATTATTTCCACGTTCTTCTGTTACAATCTTAAATAATTCAATTAAATTACTAGAATATCGTGAAGCGAGCATAGTTTCTTCTCGAGTATGCCAGTTAAGATTATTTGAAATATATGATAATATCTCTATTTGTTTAGCAATGACATATTCAAGATCTGACCACTTATCCCCAATCATACTTTTATTTTTTAAGACATATGTAAGCCAATAATTTTCTTTACATGCTTTGATAAATTGAGAAGTTTCAGATGTTGGAGTTAAGTTTGAAAAATATTTTATTGCTTTGGCAGAAACCGACTTTTCTTTAAAAACCTTATCTAATTTTTCTTTTAATATATCATTATATTCATTTTGATATATGAATTGATTATCCTTAAATCCTTGATAAACCGTTGCAATAGTCTTACAAAAATTTATAAAATCTTCGTAACGAGTATTAAAACCATGTGCAATATCAAAGCCGTTACCAATTACTAATATATTCTCCATCACCATACTCCCCCTTATCAATCAAAATTTTAATTTACTAATTATTATCTAACTATTTTTTACTGTCAACTATTAAATAAACCTTTATAAACAGATAGACTCAGTGCTAGGCATTTTCACCTTTAACAATGATAAGATAATAAAAAAATTGCAATAAAAATAAAATAAATATCTTCTTATTTTGAATTCTTTTGTTCTATCATTAATATTAATTTGATTAGGCATATTGATTTAGAGTCATTGAACAAGGGCTAACTTTCCAATGCTTAAGCAGTAACCACGTTTTCAAATTGTGTATAAAGTTCTGGTAGTGCTTCTAAATCCTCATTCTTTGCTTCTTTAAGCATCTTACTATCTTCTTGGATTGGATCACAATAATATTACATTATACTTTTATATTATAGCTTAAACCTAAAGCTATTACTAATATTATTAGTAATACGTATTTAATCCATAAATAAAAAAATCAAAAATATTAAACACTTTTGATTTTTCTTTCCTTATAATAATAAATTTTATCATGATCATTTATTTCCCGTTTAATTGTGCATGGTTGCCCATAAGCAACAACATTTTTAGGAATATCTTTTGTTACAATACTTCCAGCACCAATAACACTATTATCACCAATTGTAATACCTGGTAAAATAATTGTTCCAGCACCAATCCATACATTTTCACCAATATAAACTGGAAGATTGAATTGATATGCTTCTTTTCTTAATTCCGGTAAAATTGGGTGAGTTCCAGTAATAATTGTAACATTTGGACCCATCATAGTATAATCACCAACATAAATCTCAACATCATCTACTAAAGTTAGATTGAAATTGGCATATACTCCTTTACCAAAATGTACATACTTCCCACCCCAATTAGCATGAAATGGTGGTTCAATATGACATCCATCACCAATCACTGCAAACATTTCTTTTAGCAATCCCTTACGTTTTTGTTTTTCTGAAGGTCTTGTTACATTATAATCATATAATTTTTCTACACACTGTAGTTGTTCTTTTAGAATTTCCGCATCATTTGAACGATAAAGTCACCCTCATTCATTCGTTTTCTTTCATCATTAAAGCCCATGGTTTAACTCCCTTACATTTATATCTCAAATTTTAAATCCAATTATATTATAATATAGCTTTAATCAATGTAATAGTATCTAATGTTTGATAATGCTATCAAAATGTTAACTATAAATAATTTGTTCAGTGATTTAATCACTATTTCTTATCAATAATATTTTCTTTCCCCTTATTCATCGTTTCAGAAGAAAAGAATGTACCATCAAGCTTAACGATATCTGAATCTTTTTATATTCCTAAAAAAGAATAGCCACTTCCAAAATCATCCATAGAGTAGTTGAATCCAGCCTAATGAATTTTCTCAATAATTTTACTAAAAACTTCTAGTTAGGCAAAGACCATTGTTTCAGTCAATTCTAATTCAAGATATTTAGTTGGGAATCTATGGTACATGGCCATCTCTTCCTTCTTATTACCGCCTAAATTAAGAAAGCGCTTTTATGACTATATAATCATATATGCCCCTTTAACTAATGGTAAAGCTATAAAAGTATTTCTCATTGACATTGAACTACATTTATTTTAATCTTCCTATATAAACAACCGTCTTATTCTCCATTACTAACTGTCCGTTATTGCTATATTTATCAAATACATTTTCTAAGGCAGCAATGTATTCAAAATAATTCTGATCAGTTTTTTTTAAAGAATATGAACCTGAGATACAGCGCTTAATAAAACCCTTCTGGTCAAAAAATAAAGGATTTGGAAACTCCATACGCTTATAGTGCATATCA
The DNA here is from genome assembly GCF_019041935.1 of Erysipelatoclostridium sp. MSK.7.34. Lineage (NCBI taxonomy): Bacteria > Bacillati > Bacillota > Erysipelotrichia > Erysipelotrichales > Coprobacillaceae > Thomasclavelia > Erysipelatoclostridium sp. MSK.7.34. Next base: position 49,879 of record NZ_JAHPYJ010000014.1, on the reverse strand, counting down.
AAAAATTCCTTTATTCTTTCATCATCGCGTTTAATCCCGCCATTAAAACCAACAAAGTTTTGGCAATACTGTTTATAAATTTGAAAGCACTCTTGATTCAATGGTGACTCCATTTCTCGTACATTCCAAACCAATGCTACCCGCCCTTCTAATTTTAAGATTCTCTTACATTCTCTTTTAAACTCATGAACATTGAACCAATGAAATGCCTGAGCAGATATAATAAAATCAACAGAACTAGTATCTAACGTAGTATTACCAGCAGTTCCATTGATAGCATGCAATTTATTATATTTATTTAATTTATTGACTAATTCATTTCTCATATCTTTATTAGGTTCGACACAAAAAACCTTACTACCTTTTTCTAATAACAGCTTTGAAAATTTACCAGTTCCAGCACCTATATCTGCGATTATCGATGTTGATTTAAAACCATAGTCAGTATATAACTTTTCTATTAATATAGTCGGGTACTCCGGTCTACCATCCTCATAAAGATTTGCTAGGCCATCGAATTTTATTGTACTATCCATATTATTAATACTCCTTTATTGATAAGTCTTTTTTTATCAGTTATTAATCTTGTTGCTTCTTCAATACTTTGCATTCCACCACAACCTCTCGTAATAACACCAGATAAAGCCATGTCATCTTTAATAAGTTCTTCTTGCACCTTTTTAGTTAAATTAACAATTTCTTGAGCCCGTTACTAGACAATTTTCTTTCATCTGTTAAATAAATGCTGTGATTGTTGCTCTTAAATAGTTTTACACCTAATTCTTCTTCCAACTGCATCAACCACCATAGCAATATCAGCTAAATTGAATATATAATTTAGACGCTTTAGTCATATTTTCTTCTCTTACGGCTACTAAAAATATGTTAAAATCAAATAACCATAAACTATCTCCAATAATAATATATTTTCATTATGCCATATCAAAAATTTATTAACAATACTAACATTAAGCAATAAACACAACGATCAAAGCATAAACTACTAAAGTGATTATCATATTCAAAGAAATGATTGCCGAAGCAAAACCGCAATCATCATTACTTTTATATAAAGGGGAAATCTGCATTGGAATAGCAAAACCAGTAGGACTCATAAAATAAATCAAAACTGCAATCATAAAAACCTTATCAATCATAAGCCCTGGAAAGAAGATAAAGAAACCAATAATCACTAGAATATAAAAAATAATTCTAGCAACTAACAATTTTAACACTGCTCCCAATATTTCCATATTGATATTCAAATCATACCCAATGATAAATAAAATTACGCCTACAATCGGTGCTGTTACTTGGGTGATTGTATTACTGTATATTCCTAAATATGAACTGTTTGATAAAAAATTATATGTACCTAATAAATTAAGTCCTAACCCCAAAATAACTGCAATTACAAATGAATTAGTTAGAATTGTTTTAATAAGTTCCCTAATCCTTGTTTCACCAGCACCCGCTCTTGCAACCATAATTGGAATAATTACAAAAGCCATAAAAACACCTGCTAAATCAAATATTACAGTATTACTTGAAGCCCCTACAATTGATAGATACAAGGGCAAAGCTACATTACCACCTTCACATGTCGTTAACAAGTAAGGTGAAATATGAGCAAATTTTTCCCCAGTAAAATTTATTATAAATCTTCCAATAAACAAAATAACACAATATGCAATAAACACATATAAAACAATAAAAATAGCTGAAGTCTCTAGCTTAGAAGTAAAAAGGATATTAAAAATCATTATTGGAAATAAAATATTAAATACTATTTTATTTGCTCCATCTTTTTGACTTGGTGTAATAAAACCTCTTATTCTTGAAAAAGTTCCTATTCCAATCATAAATATAACAGGAAATATTGTTGTTACTGCTCTCATTTAAACTCCTCCTCTAATATTTTCTTGCATTTAATTTAACATCATATTTTATTTACTTAAATACATTAAAGTCTATTTAGAAGAGGTTTTACAAATCAATCCTTAAAAAAGAATATTTTTGTAAAAAGGATTTACATTTTAAATAAAAATATTGTTCCTAAAGGAACAATATTTTCATAAACCTATTATTTTTCATTAAATAATTCAGACTTCTTTTCAAGAATTTGAGCAACAACTAAACAAGCCGGACAATCGCAATATTTAGCCCCGTTAGCTTTAATTTCTTTAGCATGGCTTTCAATATTTTTAGCATTTTCTTCACCAAAATAAGCTTTACCATTGTCAGAACCAGCAAACCTAATTAAATTATCAATTGGCATAATATCTTCTTCTAATTCAGCGATATATTTCTTAGTCTCAGCCATTTCGCTTTCTGTTCCAATCGCATTTAACCATGCTTGGGCAGCTTCCTTTGTTTCATTACTGCAAGTTGGAGCAACAATCAATTCACGTGTCTTTTCAGCAATATAATTTAATACTTCTTTGTTCATAAACTACATTCCTTCTTTCCTATAATATTTAAATATATTATACTATATTCATTTATTTGTTACAATTTATTGCATAAATTATATATTTCTTACATGGTAACTCAAGGTTATTATATTCAAATCTAAAAAATACAATCAAAATTAATAAAACAGTAATCTCCAATCCCTATATTGGTACCCTTGACTATAATAAAATGGAGATTTTATAACTTCATCTTTAATAAGATTCACAAAATCATTCATAATAAATGCCTCCATTTTTAAGTTTAATTAACTTATAATGCTGTCCCTTTTTTAGGAGTAAACAGCGCTCCCATATCCGCTCCTTCTAATTGAAGCAGTGCAATCTTTTTTTCAAGACCACCAGCATAACCAGTTAAGTTTCCGTTACTTCCAACGACTCGATGACAAGGAATAATGATTGAGATCGGATTGTGTCCAACTGCACCGCCAACAGCCTGTGCTGACATTGTTTTTAAACCTTTTTGCTTTGCTAAAACGGCTGAAATGTCGCCATAGCTGAGGGTTTGTCCATATGGTATTTCTAGCAATATTTGCCATACAGCAAGACGAAATTCACTTGCTTGAAGAGCCAAAAGAGGAATAAAATCTGGCTTTTGACCATTAAAATATAAGTTAAGCCATTCCTTTGTTTGTTTAAATACTGGTAACTCTACGTTCTTATATTCTTTTGATAAATTAGCGCCAAAATATTTTTGACCATCAAACCATAGACCTGTTAATGCTTCACCATTACTAGCTAATGTTATTGCTCCTAACGGTGAAGTATATTTAGATATGTATTGCATATTTCCTCCTTATAAATAATAATTGTTAAATATTAAATGTTTATTAGTAATATTTATTATAGCACAGATAATAAAATTATTTTAAGTTTATTTTCCATAACAAAAAATGGCTAATCACTAAGATATAGCCAAATTAAATATTTTATTGAATAATTTTAATATCTTCTTTAAGAAGATCATAACGCAATCCTTTTAAAATTAACATATAATACTTATCATTTATACTTTCAAATATAGTGTTCTTACTAATTTCTAGTTGATCGCCAACTTTAAATTCTAATAATCCTAATTTATAAGACATTTTAAACTCTATTTTCATTTTCGCACCTCTATACTGGAACTCAGTATACCATTAATATTACTTCAAAACAACAATAAGACATCATAAGTATGCTACTAATATTTATTATTGTTCTTTTTATAATTCTTTATTTAACTATATATATCTTCTTACTTGATTCATATATTGTTCATAAGCAATTCCAAACTTGCTGATACACCATTGCTCCTCTGAAAGAATAACCCAATGTATAGAGATTTGAAATAGTAATAAAATTATAAATAAGATTATTGATTGTGTTAATAATACGGTTCTTAAAAAGAAAATAAAATATGACATATACATTGGATTTCGAGAGAAACGGTAAATCTCGTTAGTATTTAAGCCATCATTTCTTGGATAAAAAATCTTTAACCAAAACAATGCACATTCCCAATCCTAACAAATAAACCAGTAGACCTAAACAAAACTGCCAAGATAAATCAATTATTACTGATAAGAAAAAATATATAAATATTCCGATATTGGCCATCTGATAAATTACATAAGCTATTTTCTCATTGCCTTGCAGTGGAGCAAAATATCCAGCCCGTTTGATTGCACCTTCGTTAATAAATGCTATTAATAAAAAAGGAATAAGTAAAATAAATGCATTCATTTTGTTTCCCCTATTTCTAATCTAACTACCCCTATAATTGGAAACATGATCATCATTACCTCTTAGAGCAACCATATGTACAAGTGTATTTATCACCAATTTCTTCACCATTACAGCAATAATGTTCTGCTTTATTCCCACGTAAAAACTGTTACTTCAATTGTAAATTCATATTCTTCATTATACCATTTTTTCACAATCAGTCGCCCGCTTTTATTAGGTTATCTAATTTTACTATAATTATAGATTTAGAACAATTGAAATCAATTTACTCGTCATAAATTATAAAAAAACAGACTTCTTTTAGGAAATCTGTTTAGTAATTATTTTTATCATGGCTATTTTGACAAACGAACTATATTTTCTATATGTGTTGTGTGAGGAAACATATCAACAGGCTGACAGACATCAGCATGATACCCAAATTCTTGAAGATACTTGATATCACGTGCTTGAGTAGCTACATCACAAGAAATATAAATTATTTTCTTGGGTTCTGCTTGAATCAAATTATCCAAAAATTCTGTTGAACACCCCTTACGTGGTGGATCAACAAAGACAACATCTAAATGCTGATCTTGATTAACTAGTTCTAGCATATATTTACCAGCATCACTACATTTAAATTCAGCATTACTAATATTATTTAAAACTGCATTATTTTTTGCATCATCAATTGCCGTTTCAACGATTTCAACACCATACACTTTTTTTACGTATTTGGCTACTGATAATGTAATTGTTCCAATTCCACAATATGCGTCTAAAACTATGTCTTCTTTAGATAAACCAGCAAATTCAATTGCTTTTGAATACAATTTCTCTACTTGGATTGGATTAACTTGATAAAAAGATTTTAAAGAAATTTTATATTTATTACCTAATAAAGTATCATAAATATATCCATTACCAAACAAAATGACTTCTTGTTCACCTAAAATTACATTATCAGTGCGATGATTAATATTTTGAATAACTGTTTTAATCATTGGAAATTCTTTTGTAATTATTTCCACTAATTTATCTATATCTTTAATTTTATTACGATAACTAATTAGTACTAACATTACTTCGTCTGTATGATAACCGTGTTTAGTCAAAATATGCTTAATATTACCTTGATGAGCTAACTTATCATATGGGTAAATTTTAAACTCTTCCATTAATTCTTTAACTCGATTAGTTATCTGATTTGATAATTCATTTTGAATATAACAGTTTTCACATGGGATGATTTCATTAGACTTTTGTTTATAGAAACCAGTTACTAAATGATTTCCTTTAACTCCAACTGGCATTTGAACTTTATTGCGATAATGCCACGGTTTTTCCATCATAATACAATCATTTACCGCCACTTTACAATTCCCGATTCTTTCTAAACAATCTTTGACCCGTTTTGTTTTATAAATCATCTGTCCTTGAGGATTAAGATGTTGTAACTGACAGCCTCCGCATGGTCTAAAGACAGAGCATTTGGGATCAATACGATATTTTGAAGTAACTTCTAATTCAATTAAACGTGCAATTCCGTAATTCTTTAATACCTTTATTACTTTTAGCCGTCCTCTTTCACCCGTAAGCATACCTTTTACAAAGTATGTAAAGTTATCAATCTTAACAACTCCTTGACCATCGTGAGTTAAATCTGTGCATTCACCATAAAAATAATCATTTTTTTTCATTTAGTCCTCCTCATAAATAAAGACGAGCCATGCTCGTCTATTGATTAGCGTTCGTATTAGCCGCACGATCAGTTGCAGCTTGATCAACTACATTAGCTCCAGTAAAAGTAATATCATCACTATTTGGATGTTTAGTACCAAATATAGGGAAATTAGTATCACCATTGCTCGTTAGAACAAACTCTACGTTGTATTGTCCACGGCCATTAGCAGTAGTAAATAAATTACTATATGCTCTACCTTCTTCCTTATTTTCACCTAAAGTATCATCTAATGTGTGTAAGGCGTTTGTTGCCAGTTGTTTAGCAGTATCTGAAGAAGTATTATCAACAAAATTCATACTAATTTTAACAATTCGACAATCTACTTCAATATTGATACTATTAACGCTTGGGTCTGCTTTGATTGCATCTTCAACTCCTGTAAATTTACTTTTGTCAATTGCAATTAAAGAAGCACAACGATCACCATAAACTGGTCCATCATTTCCTCCAGCAACAAATACATAGATGACGAACACAATAATTATTGATAGAAAAGCAATTAATGCAATTTGCCATTTCTTAATTTTAAACTTGCGTTTCTTCTTGTTTTTCATTGATTTATCTCCCCCGTTATCAGTAGGATAAGCTTTGGCATCTAAACCATCTTCATCAGCAAAGACATTGTCGTTTGAAGGTTTATCATTATTAGTTATTGATGAATTTTTAAGATCATCTTTTGATAGATCAATTGTATCATCTACTTCATCATCAAAACTAAATCTTTTTCTTTGAGACATATTTATATCCTCCTTCAACCATTGTACCAAATATAGAATTATTTGTACATTATGAAATTCTTTGTTTCAATAGTTCAATTAGTAATTTACTTGTAAGACCAGGATTAGCTTGACCACCGGTTTTTTTCATAATTTGTCCAACTAAGAATCCCACAGCTCGATCTTTACCATTGCTATAATCTTCAATTGATTGAGGATTATTATCAAGAACTTCATTAATAATTTTAGTTAATTCTTCCGGTGAAGAAATTTGTTTCATATTATTTTCTTCAATAATAATTTCTGGATCTTTACCTTCATTCATCAAGATTTCAAACACTTTCTTTCCTTGTTTACTTGAGATTGTTCCATCTTGAATATAATTGATCATTTTTGCTAAATACTCAGGAGTTATATTAGTATCTGTAATAATCAAATTATTTTTATTTAAATATGCTTGTACCTCGCCTAATAACCAGTTAGATGCAATTTTATAATGCTTAGTATAAGCAACTGTCGCATCAAAGAAATCCGAAACTTCTTTAGTTTGAACAAGTATCAATGCATCAGTTTTAGGAATTTTGTATTCATTTATGTATCGAGCTACTCGTGATTCTGGCATCTCTGGAATTCTTTCAATAATCCCTTCAACCCATTGATGATTCAATCGAATAGGTAAAATATTTGGTTCTGGGTAATATTTGTAATCTACTGCATCACCTTTAGCTCTCATTACTACAGTTTCTTTACTATCTTCATCATAACGGCGTGTTTCTTGGAGTACCTCACCACCACTAATTAAGACTTTCTCTTGTCGAGCAACTTCAAATTCAATTGCTTTTTGTACATTTGAAATTGAATTTAAATTTTTAATTTCTGTTCTTGTACCAAATTTTTCACTACCATATGGTCGAATTGATACATTGACATCGCATCTCATTGAGCCTTCTTCCATTTTAGCATCACTAACTTCTGTAAATAAGAAAATTTGTCTTAATCTTTCTAAATAGGCAGCTGCTGCCGCACCACTGCGGATCGTCGGTTTAGTAACAATTTCAATTAACGGAATACCAGCTCGGTTATAATCAATTAATGAATAATCGTCAAAGTGTAATTGTTTTGCAGTATCTTCTTCCATATGTAATCTTTCAATTTCAATTACTTGTGTTTGACCATTTACCTCAATCTTCATTGTTCCATTTCGCCCAATTGGGAAACGATCTTGCGTAATTTGGAATCCTTTTGGTAAATCTGAATAGTAATAATTTTTACGATCAAATTGTACCAGTTCATCTATTTCCATATTTAAAGCACTACATACCCGTATCGCAAATTCAACACCAGATTTATTTAGTACCGGCATTGCCCCTGTCATCCCCATATCGACGATATTGGCATTTGTATTTGGTGCCTCACCAAATGTTACTGGGGCCCCAGAAAACATTTTCGATTTTGTTTTAAGTTCACAATGAACTTCTAATCCAATAACAGTTTCAAAATTCATTCTCTCTACCCCTCTCTTGAATACTGATTTTCAAATCCTAATGCTTGTTCTAAAGCATAAGCGACATTTAATACTGTTTGTTCTTCAAATAAACGTCCCATCAGATTTATAGCAATCGGCATTCCTTCACTAAAACCAGACGGAATTGAAATACTTGGCGTCCCAGCAAAATTTCCTAAAGCTAAATGATTTTCTAAAATCAAGTATTCATCTGATAGGCGATCATCATTTGCTTCATCAAGTTTTGGGGCTACACTACCACCATTAGGAGTCAAAATAATATCATAATTATCATAAATTTTATTTAATTCTTCTACAATCAAACGACGTACTCGTTGAGCTTTTCTAAACATCCGTTCCTGATTTTCTGTAGCTAAGGCTAAATTTCCTAAAATAAAACGACGTTTAATATGAGCACCAAATCCATCAGTTCGAGAATTAATCATTACTTCGTCAGTTGATGAACCAGGTTGCCGATCACCATACTTAATTCCATCTAAGCACGAATGATTACTTGTTGCTTCACTATTAGCGATAATCGTGTAAGTTGGTAAAATTGCTTTAGCTAGATGAACTGGAATTTCTACCTCTTCGACACATGCCCCTAATTGTTTTAAGGTTGCAACTACATGGTTGAAATTATTTTTAATATCATCATTTCTAATTTCATTACTAACTGTTTTTAAAACAGCAATTTTCATATTCCTAATATCACTATTCAATTCTTTTAAATAATGTGGTACTGGCCGTGTGCTTGAAGTCATATCTCTTTCATCACGACCAGCTAATGCTTCAGTTACAATTGCCATATCACGAACATTTCGAGTAAAAGCACCTACGTGATCTAAACTTGAAGCATAAGGAATAACACCAAATCTTGAAATTCTTCCCCAAGTTGGCTTGAAACCAACTACACCACAGAATCCAGCCGGTTTACGAATTGAATCTCCGGTATCACTACCTAAGGCAAATGGAACAACCCCACTACCAACAAGTGCTGCACTGCCACCTGATGATCCTCCCGCTATCCTTGATGAATCCCACGGATTATATACAGGCCCAGTTAGAGCGGATTTGTTAGTACCACCCATTGCTAACTCATCCATACTTGATTTACCAATTAAACTAACACCTTCATTATATAATTTTTCAACAACCGCAGCATCGTAAACTGGTACATAATCCTCTAGCATTTTACTTGAAGCTGTCGTTTTAATTCCTTTAGTATTGTAATTATCTTTAAATACTCCAGGAATCCCTTTCAATATTTCTTCATCAGATATTTTAAGTTCTTTAATATTATCCATTGCTTGAGTTTTAGTGATTGTAACAAATGCATTTAAGCGATTTTGTTGAAATTCCACTTCTTTAAATAAATCATAATAATATTCATTTAAATCTATTTCTTGATTAACGATTAAATTATGCAATTCTTCAATTGAATAAACTTTCATTATCCCACCACCTTTGGTACTTTAATTTGATTATCTTGAACACTCTTAGCATTTTTTAAAACATCTTCTCGGCTTATTACATCAATCGGTTCATCATCACGTAAAAAGCATGTCTCAATTTCATAAGGATATGCTAATGGTGCCTTACCATCAGTGTCTATTTTCTCTAATACGGCAACGTGATTCATAAAAATCTCATATTCTTCTACTAACTCTGGCATTTCTGCATCAGTAATATTAAACATTGTTTTCAATCCAAGCTTTTTTAACATTTCTTCTTTATTTTCCATAAATTACCTCCTAATACAACAAGATACTCTTCGCATCTTCACCTTTATCTTTAACAATCAATGCCTCTAGTTGATCTTGTGAACTAACTAATACTTTAATATCAAAACCACTAAATTGAGTATTTAATTCATCAGCTGCAGTAGAAATCAAATAAAGCAATTCAGTATATGTTTTAATATTTACTTTTAAATTTATTTTCATTGACTGAATCTGACCATTTTTATAACGACCATAGCCAATTACACCAACTGCCTCAGTTGCAGCTTTTTTCATATTACTTTTAAAAATTTCAAATTGTGATGCTGTATCTTCATCAGCAGCAGTTGCTTCTGTACTTGTAAACATATAATTTTTGTAATCTAATGTTTCAATATTTCCCACACTGCCATCACAATAACTTTTTAAAATATAACGACCATTAATATCACTTTCGTTAGTATTAGTCGCATAATAAACACAAATATTAGCAGGAATATCTTTTAAGTCTTTTTTACTCTGTAAATATTTGTATAATTTACTAATTGCTTCACGCCCAAAATCAACAACTAACGATTCATCTAATGAGGTGTCTAAACGTTCATTTTTTTCATCACGAGGATCTAGTACGATTGCTAATGATAGACCCTTTAAGACATATTCAGATCCGTTTTTTTCATAATAATCTTGTTCATGCACTGTACTTACCATGATTGGATTTGCAACTCCGCCAATAGTAGTTCCCCGCTGTGCTTGTAAGGTATAAGGATATTTACTAGTATCCTCTGAGCGTTTTAATAATTGATTCATATCATCCGTTTTAAGATATTGCCCTTCAGACATATAATAATCATTAGTTGAGAAATGATCAGTAGATAAAATCTGTAATTCTCGTCCAATTGTTTGAAAATCCATAGTATTTCCAAAAGCAGTATAATAATCTTCTCGACTTAAATTCGTATTAAAATTAACTACTCGATAAAATGAATCATCTAAACTATCGGTAGTGGATACATCATTTGCTGTTTGATTTTCAACGGTCTCTTTAGCATCACTACAACCGCTCAGCACCAATGCTATCGCTAATAAAGCCACTATTTTTTTCATTCTAGTGTTCCTCCTTTATACAGTGCATTATAACACTATTTTAGCTACTTCACCATCTCTAGTAAAGTTTCTTCACTAATTACATTAATTCCCAAATTTTGGGCCTTGGTAAGTTTACTTCCCGCATTTTCACCAGCTAATAAGTAATCCGTTTTTTTAGACACCGAACCTGAGACTTTACCGCCATGCTTCTCAATCAATTCACTTGCGGCTTTCCTTGAAAGAGTTGGTAATGTCCCTGTTACGACAAATGTTTTGCCATCAAAACGTTCATCGCCATCTTGAGCTTCGATAATATTCATATTAACTCCATACTCTTTTAAACGTTGAACAACTGCCTGATTATCAGGATTCTTAAAGTAATTTATAATTGCCATAGCACTAATATCACCAATATCATTGACTTCAATCAACTGAGCATAACTAGCTTTCATCAAATTATCAATACTTTTAAATTTTTTCATTAAACTTTTAGCAGCAGATTTTCCCACATTACTAATCCCCAAACTCGTTAGCAATTTAATTGCATCATTATTTTTACTACCTTCAATTGCATTTAATAAATTATCTGTACTTTTAACTAAACCAATAATTTTTTTATCAAGTAATTCCTGACGTTTATCAATTAAACCATAAATATCACTTAAATCTTTTAAATAACCATGATCCACTAATGTTTCTACATAAGCAAAGCCAAAACCTTTAATATCCATAGCATCACGTCCAACAAAGTTAACAATATTTCTAACTAACTTACTTGGACAGCTATGATTCGTGCATTTTATATCCGCATTATCACCTTCACGTACAGCTGGAGCTCCACAGACTGGACAAGTATTGCCAATTACATATGGAGCACTATCAGCGGGGCGTTTTTCTTTAACGACTCCTTTAACCTTGGGAATTATCTCACCAGATTTATAAACAACGATCGTATCACCAATCCGCACATCTAGATCATCGATAAAATCCTGATTATGTAAAGTTGCTCGAGATACAGTCGTTCCACATAAACGAATTGGTTCAAAAATGGCTGTTGGAGTTATTCTTCCAGTTCTACCTACTGACAATTCGATTGCTAATAATTTTGTTTCTTTTTCTTCAGGCGGATATTTATAAGCTACTGCCCAACGAGGTACTTTAGCTGTTGCTCCGAGTTTTTGTCGATCAGCAAAACTATCGATTTTAACAACAGCACCATCAATATCATATCCAAGTTTATCACGATTTTCACCAATCGCCTCAATTGCCTCCCAAACCTCTTTAGCTGTTTTACAAATTTTATAATCTTCAATGATTTTAATTCCTTGCCGTTTTAAATATTCATATCCTTCACTGTGGCTTGTAAATTCTCTGCCTTTAGCATCTTGAATATTAAAAACAAACATTGATAAATTTCTCTCTTTAGTAATTGAACTATCAAGCTGTCTTAACGTTCCAGCAGCGCAGTTGCGAGGATTCGCAAAAAGTTTCTTCCCTTTAATTTCCTGAATTTCATTAACTTTATCAAATGCTTCATTGGTCATATAGACTTCACCACGGACTTCAAGATATTCAATCGGTTCTTTTAAAATATTTTTTACATCCTTGATTACTTTAGCATTAACAGTAACATCTTCACCTTGTAAGACACCATCACCACGAGTAACAGCAACATCAAGCTTACCATTGACATAGCGCAATGCCATTGACAACCCATCAATCTTGTATTCAACCACAAAAGTCGGATCTACCAGTTGTTCTTGCATATCCGCAACAAATGCATCTACATCTTCCTTAGAAAATACATCCTGCAATGATAACATCGGCACATTATGACGTACGAGTACACCAGCTTCACGCTTTGCACTACCACCTACTTTTTGAGTCGGTGAATCACTAGTAATATATTCAGGGTGTTTTTGTTCTAATCCTTTTAATTCCTGCATCATCATATCGTATTCATAATCAGTAATCTCTGGATTATCTTGATTGTAATAACGATCATTATGATATAAAATTGTTGCTTTTAGTTCCTTATATCTACTTAAATCATCCATTATCTCACTCCTAATTTAATCTTAACTATTATACCAAAATACGTATAACTATAAAACAAAAAATGTGCGTTTAGCACATTAATTTGTTAGTTTCTTTAATGCTTTGTGATTTGCCATCAAAGTCTTTAAACCAGCAGGCAATTCAAAAGCTATATCTAAAGTATTACCATTGACTTTAACAACAACACCTTTACCAAAAGTATCATGTAAAACAAAGTCCCCATTTGACCAGTCAGTCACTTCATTATTCCCTACTAATTCTTCTTTAGTTGGAGCTGTATTAATAAAGTTTGCTGTTTTAAATCGTGGCTTTGTTCCTACATGCTTAATCCCCTCACTCCCGATTTCATCAATAAAGCGACTTGAAATTTTAGGAGAATCTGTTACAAAACTAAAGCCTTCACTATCTGTCAAAAACAATTGTTTTCTTGCTCGAGTAAAAGCAACATAAGCCAAACGCCGCTCTTCCTCTAATCCTTCATCTGATTCGCTTAATGCTCTGAAACTTGGGAAAATCCCTTCCGATAAACCTAAAACAAAAACGTAATCAAACTCTAGACCTTTAGCCATATGAATTGACATCAGACTGACATATTGTCCATCATCCAAATTATCATTATCTGTATATAATGAAATTTCTTGTAAATAATTTTCAATTGTTGCAATATCAGGATTTTGATTTTGAAATTCATAAATTGACCGTTGTAACTCATGAATATTATCAATTCGATTATCTTCTAAATCCTTTTTCAACATATCAATATATCCAACATCGTTCATCAAATTTTCAAACATTTCATGAAGCGGCAGACTTGACTGTTTTGCTGTTTCAACAGCTTTAACCAATGTGATTATTTCTTTTTTGGCTTTTGATGACAGCTTAATTTGATCACTAAATAGTGTCAACGCCTCATACAAACTAACCTGATTATTCAAAGCTACTAATTGAATATTTTCTAATGTTTTTTTTCCAATTCCCCGAGCAGGAACATTGATAATTCGTTCGAATGCAAGATCTTCATCATTACATACTAACTGCAGATAGCTCAATGCATCTTTAACTTCTTTTCGACTAAAGAATTTCAAACCACCAAAAATCCGGTAATCTATTCCATGACTAATCATACTCTGTTCAATTGTTCGAGATAAATAATTAGCACGATATAAAATTGCAAAATCGCGATAATTGACTCCGTCAACTTCACTAATTATTTTTTCAATCTGGCTACAAATATAATCTGCTTCTTCCTGTTCACTCTTTCCCATATAATGAATAACTTCACTACCACCAGTAGCCTCAGTATAAAGGTCTTTTTCTAATCGATTTCGATTTTTACGAATTAAGCTATTGGAAATATTTAAAATATTTCCCGTAGAGCGATAATTTTGGTCTAAAATCACTGTTTTACAAGGTTTGAAATCTTTATCAAAATCAAGAATATAATTAACATTAGCCCCTCTAAATGAATAGATGGTTTGATCAGGATCGCCTACAACACAAGTAATTGCGTCTTGTGACATCAATTTAACTAAACGATATTCAATATTGCCAACATCTTGAAATTCATCAACATGGATGTATTGAAATTTATGCTGCCATTTTTCTAATACATCTGGGTAATTTTCAAAAATATATACTGCTTTTAATAAAAGATCATCAAAATCAAGCATAAAATGATTTTCTTGATATTCAAGATATTCTTTATATACTTTAGCTTTCTTTATTTCACCTTGAAACTGACCTGCTAATTCCATTGCTCGTTCAGGATCAATATTAGCCATTTTATAATTTGAAATGGATGCAATCATACTTTTAATACTGATTGTTTTTGCATCAATATCTAAATTATTATAAATTTTTTTAATTAATGCTTTTTGATCTTCTTCATCCATAATCATAAAATTACTTGGATAATTAATCACATTAATATGTCGTCTTAATATTCGGACACATAATGAATGAATTGTGCAAACTAACGAACCTAATGCATGAGGTCCTAATAATGATGTAATTCGTTCTTTCATCTCGTTTGCCGCTTTATTAGTAAAAGTAATAGCTAGAATTTTTCGCGGGTCAACACCGATTTCATCAATCAAATAAGCAATTCGATACGTTACCACCCGTGTTTTTCCAGATCCTGCTCCAGCAATTATTCTCAAATGACTATCAAGATATGTTGCTGCTTCTTTTTGATTTTTATTTAATAATTCATCTAATTCCATCTAATCACCACCACCGATATATTATATATGATATTAAATATAAAAGATATATAAAATATTATTTCTCTCAAGATATTTTTTCTTTAACACCTAAAAATATCCTTTAAAAATAAAGTACAGTTATTTGTCCAAATAACTGTACTTCTACTTTAATTATTTACTATGTACTTATGATAATAACGATTTAACAAACAATCAATAAAGAACAATAACTTATATTTTCCAATACTTTCACTATCATGCCCGCCTAATCCAATTACTTGTGTAAATTGTTCTGAAAATTTAATATGAACATTTTGAGTTATCAGAACATTTTTAGCTAATGAAATAATTGCTGGAATAGTGATTGCTTTTTCCATTAATAATGTCCCTTCTAATGATAAAAAAATACAGAGATCATCTCGACGGATTTGCTTAGCAACCTCCATTTGATGCTCTTTACGAGGATAAAATTCAATAAACTTACCCGTTGTTAAAATTGCACGTTGCATAATGCAGCCAAGATCGCCAGGAATATGAGTTGCAAAAATAAAAATTCTTTTAGCGTTATGAATATACTCACACAACTGTTCAATTTCTTGATCAATTGATGTTTCTTGCATTCTTACTAAACTTTCAGAAATTGCTTGAGCATAGTCAACACAATTAATTTTTTTAGTCGCTCGAGTATCTATGATCATTTCATCTGTTTCTTCTTGAATCCCAATACAGTCAGCTTTAAAATCATTAAAATTTGCATAACCTAAATACTGCGAAAAACGACTAATACTTGATTGTGATGTATAACAAATATCAGCAAAATCTTGCAATGAAGTCCGTTTTTTTATTTTATCAATATTTTTTAAAATGCATCTAGCGATATTTATATTTGTATCATCGCTATCTGGTGATGTGTTTACAATATTTTGCAGTTTATAAATAAAACCAGCCATTGTCTGTTATCGAGGAATCTCCTCGATATCCTCCTTTCCCGTACTACTTCAAAATTCTTTGGCTTTTATTGTTCCCCTCTTATTCATAAAACTATAACAGCACTAACCCATGCCATTATTATAACACTACTTTTCAAGAAGTGAAAAGATATTCTATTTTTGAAAATCTATTCAAAAATTAAAAATCATTTGCAATTTTCTATATTGTAACATTTCCTCATGCCCTTTACAATTTAGTTAGATACAGAAATGTATAGACAAATCATCATATTAATCAGGAGGTGTTATCGCAAATAACTGCTATATTTTATTTATTATCATATCATGAAAGGGAAAGAGATATATGAAAAAGAAAAAGAGATTATTACCGATTGTCATGGCCTCACTTATGGCTATGTCGATCAACGTCGGTCCACTTAAAGCTGCCGATGCTCCACTAATTACTAATCCGTCTTTTGAACACGAAATTGATAAAAATGAAGTTCAACTCTACAAAGCTGTCAGAACTGACGAAAAAGCTTTTGACGGAAAATACTCTATCAAAGTTGGGAATCCTAAACCTGAAAATCCTTCTGAAGTTCCTATCTGGCGTTATAATTATGGTAAAGGTAGTGTTAATGTTATTTTCCATAACGTTGAGCCTAACACTACATACAAGATTACTACCCATTACTGGAATGAATCCGGAGTAAAGATGTCTACCGGAGTTCTTGATATTGAAGGTAAGCATACTACGTCTCCTTGGCAGCTTGCTTCTAATATCCAAACTAACCAAAAGGTCAGCACTGAGTGGCAGACTAATGAACATACTATCACTACTGGTCCTAGAACTAATGAAATTTACGGTTTTGCCTATATGGAATGGACTGGTAATGACTTAGGTTCTGGAGTTTTCTATATCGATGATTTCAAAATTGAAAAAGTAGAAAACAAAACAGTTGAAGAGAAAGCTTCTATCAACTATGATGCAGACTTCTCTGAATTCCCAGAAACTGTCCCTGCTGTTCAGAATTTTGAAAAAAATGGAAATGAAATTTATAAATTAAATACAGCTAAGCAAGTTTTTTCAACTGATGAATTCAGTAAAGCTAAGACCCAATATCTAGCCGACAGTATGGTTAAAAAAGGGCTGATCAAAGACTATACGATCAAAACTGTTACTGATGCCTCACAAGGTGAAGGTATTGTTTTAGTTAAACAGCCAATCACTTTTGAACTTCCTGCAGCTGTAACAACAAGCAAAATCGATGCCTATCAAATCGATATCGATCAAGACAAAACTGTCATCCATTCTGACTACATTCAAGGTATTCAAAATGGTGCAATGACTATATTGCAGGCCTTCGCTCAAAGAAAAAGCCTTCCTGCTGGTTCTGTTCAAGATTACAGTGATCAAGTTGTTCGTGGGCTTCAGGTCGACTCTGGAAGAAGATACTATTCAATTCAATGGTTAAAAGATCAGATTGAACAAATGGCATATTACAAACAGAATATCTTACAGCTGAGACTTAAAGACAACGAGGGTATTCGTTATGATTCGAAAATTGCTGCTGATTTTGTTGACCGTAAAGGTGGATTTTGGACTCAGGAAGAAGTTGATGAATTAGTCAGCTATGCAGCTAAATTCAATATCGAAGCTATTCCTGAAATCGACTTCCCAGGTCACGCTGAACAAGAAGCAAATTTCCATAGCGGATGGTGCATTCCTGGTTCAACCAAAGCATTAGACTTTTCTAAACAGGAAGTTCGTGAATATATGATCTCTGTTTATAAAGAAGCAGCAGATTTCTTCCATGCTAAAACGATTCATATCGGTGGTGATGAATATTTCCAAAGTGGTTATACAACTGCCGGTAAAACAGTTTTACAGGAATGGGCACGTCAAGTGACAGGAAATGAAGCTGCGACAGACCATGATGCTATCAAACTTTTCTTCAATGAAGCGGGAGACGAACTAATCAAACAAAACTTAAAAGTACTAGTATGGAATGACAACATCTTTGATTTAGGAGGAATAGTACCATTAGACAGCCGTCTAATTGTTGATTTCTGGGCTGGAGGAATGTACGGATCAATCAAAGCCAGTACTACAGCTAATGCTGGATATACAATCATGTCAAGTTCTTCATCAAACTATCATGATTTATGGCCACAACAAGGACAGAGCAAACTAGACCGTCCATTACCAAAACGGACATATGAAGAATTTACAAGATATCATTATTCAAAATCATCATATCATTATGGAAATGATGAAGTATTAACAGAAAATCTTGACAAGTCATTAGGACAAGTATTCCCAATTTGGGATGATGCCCACGGGTATGTACCAGAATATATTTTGACTAGGACACTATTCCCACGTTATGCTGGATTTGCATTAAAAACATGGGGAGCAGAATATCAAAAGGAAATGGATTACGAAAGCTTTGAAAGACTGATGTATACACTTGGATCACCACGTGATGATTTATTTACACAATCAAAAATCAACTACAACAAGACTGATCTAGATCTAGTAATAAATAAAATCGAAACCGCTCTGGCTGACAAAACTACAACAAATACTGCAGTTCAAGAAAATATTGATAATTTAAATGCTATGATCAGTGATGTTAAAGCAAACCCTGCTAATTATCAAAAAGATAGTTTCTACACAGATATTATCAATGATTTGATTTATAATTACGAAAATGTTGAGTACGTAGTAGTTAAAAAGAATCTTTTAAATATTGCAATTGAGGAAGCACTTAAAGTTACTGAAGCAGAATTAAATACTATTGTTCCTGCTGTAGTTACAGAATTTAAAGCCGCTCTAGCAGAAGCTCAACAGATCAATGGAACTTCTTTAGCTACGCAAGAAGA
This sequence comes from Erysipelatoclostridium sp. MSK.7.34, assembly GCF_019041935.1. Classification (NCBI taxonomy): domain Bacteria; kingdom Bacillati; phylum Bacillota; class Erysipelotrichia; order Erysipelotrichales; family Coprobacillaceae; genus Thomasclavelia; species Erysipelatoclostridium sp. MSK.7.34. Next base: position 30,847 of record NZ_JAHPYJ010000014.1, on the reverse strand, counting down.
AGTAAATGCATCGTTTGACCGTTTAAGTGACGTAATGCAAAAATTATCTTTCAAAAAAGGTGATAAAACTGATTTAGAAAATTTAATTAAAAAAATTGCTAAACTAAATGCTGAAGATTATCTAACAAGCACTTGGAATGCAATGTTACCTGTTTTAGATGAAGCTAAAGTTGTTGTTAATAATCAAAATGCTTTAGAACCAGAAGTTCAAGAAGCGCACGATAAATTAGTAAGAGCCTTCTTACAGCTAAGACTAAAACCAAATAAAGATGCCCTTAACGAATTAATTAATAAAGCTGAATCATTGAATAGTGCAGAATACACTAGTGAAAGCTGGGCAGCATTAGCTAATATTCTTATTGATGTAAAAGCTGTTGCAGCCAATGAAGTTGCCACTGTTACCGAAATTGAAACCGCATATGACAACTTACAAAATGCCATCAATAATTTAGTTAAAGTTACTCCAGCAGAGCCAACTACACCTAACACTCCAGATGCTAATAAAAAAGACGATGTTAAACAAGGTAACGTCAAAACTGGTGATAATACAAATATCGCTCTATACACTTCATTATTTATTATGGGTGCGTTAGTATTACCATTAGTATTAAAAAAGAAAAGACATAACTAAAACACTCAAAAAATCTCACTATGTTTAGTGAGGTTTTTTCTATGTTCAATACTTGGCTCATTTTTCAAATATTGAATATAATTTATCATCTTGTAAACCTCAATAATAGGCTATACAATTTAATTAAGTGCAAGCATATATAAACAAACCATTATATTAATCAGAAAATATTATTTAAATGATCTTAATGATTTGATTTATAATTATGAAAACGTTGACCCTAATAACTATATTCATACTAAAAATGAAACTTCTACTATAAAACCATTTGATTTGGAATAAATAACTGCTAAAATTAGAGATAGCAATAATTTATTATATTTAAATTTACTAAAAACTGCCTTATTTAGTTTAGTAATACTCGATAAAAAAGAAAAACGATACAATAAATAAAAATACTAGAGTTTGTATTAAAATAAACTCTAGTATTTTTATTAAAATTTATGTGAACGTCCAACTAAATCATTTATATCATTAATACCAATTTGTTCTAATAATGGTTCTAAATCATTAATAATTTTTTCACATACATATGGATCAATTAAATTCTGACAACCAATTGCAACAGCACTTGCACCAGCCGACATCATTTCGATAACATCACGGGCATTTTGAATCCCGCCCATACCAATTACTGGTATCTTTACTGCTTGACTTACTTGATAAACCATTCTTAGAGCAACCGGGAAAATTGCGGGTCCAGAATATCCTCCCGTCTTATTAGCAATAATTGGTTTTCCTGTTTTAAAATCAAAGCGCATCCCTACTAAAGTATTAATCATCGTTATACCATCAGCCCCAGCCGCTTCAACTGCTTTAGCCATTGCTACAATATCAGTAACATTTGGTGATAATTTAACATAAACTGGAACTTTAGAAACTTCCTTAACTCGACGTGTTAAATCAGCTGCCATTTCTGGATTAGTTCCAAATTGAATTCCACCACTATGGACATTCGGGCATGAAATATTCAATTCTAAGGCTCCTACCATGTCATGAGTAGAAATCCTTTTAGCAGTTTCGACATAATCATCAGGTGCACTACCACCAATATTAGCAATTACTTTATCATTATATAGCGGTCTTAGTTTTTCTAATTCCTCAGCCATAACAGCATCAACACCAGGATTTTGCAAACCAATTGCATTTAACAAACCACTTGGTCCTTCAGCAATTCGAGGTAGAGGGTTCCCATAGCGAGGTTCTAACGTAGTTCCTTTAAGCATCATTGAACCAAGAATATTGATATCATAAAACTTTGCGAACTCATATCCAAACCCAAATGTTCCACTCGCTGGAATAATGGGATTTTTCATTTCTAAACCAGGTAAAGATACTTTTAAATTAGCCATTTACAATCACCTCGTTACTTTCTAAGATTGGTCCTTCAACGCAGATTCTTTTATATGGTCTAGTTTTAACTTTGCAAGAGCATCCCATGCAGGCACCAAAGCCACATCCCATCCGAGCTTCAAATGATAATTGCCCATTTTCTGGATAATTAAGTGCTAAAGCATCTAGCATTGGTTCTGGTCCACAAGTATAATAATTATCAAAAGTCAAACCTTCATTTTTAATTACATCAACAACCGTTCCTTTTGTTCCGGTGCTGCCATCCATTGTTGCGACAAAAACATTAGAAAATTCAGCAAATTTTTCTTGATAGAAAACATCTTTTGCACTGCCAAAACCTAGTACTGTCGTTATCTCTATTCCTTTGGCTGCAAGCTTTTTACCTAAATTATATAGGGGTGGTGTTCCTAATCCACCACCAATCAATAAAGCTTTACCATCCTTAATGGTAAATCCATTACCTAACCCAATCAAACAATCTAAATAGCTGCCGATTTCTTTATTTTTTAAGATTTTAGTTCCTTCTCCAACTACTTTAAAAACAATCACAATATGACTATCATCATAATCACTGATTGACATCGGTCTTCTTAAATAAGGTTGTAAACTATCATTGATTTTAATATTGATAAATTGGCCCGGAGCACTGATATATTTAGCTCCTTCACCTTCTAAAATCATTTCATATACATCATCTGCAATATTTTTAATGCTTGTAATCTTCATCATCCCATGTAAGTTTGCCATAATGCCTCCTATATTTTTGTAACTTTACCATCTAAAACATGATACTTTAATGCTCCAAAACACTTAGTTTCAAGAAATGGTGTATTAATTGATTTTGATTTAATACTTTCTTTTGTAATTACATATTCTTCTTCTAAATCAAAAACAGCAAGATTTGCCTTTAACCCAACTTCTAGATCATGCTCGATTCCAATTATCTTTGCTGGATTTATAGACATACATGTCAAAACTTTTTCTAAAGAAATAAGTCCTTTTTTAACTAAATATGTATACATTAAGCTAAATGCATGTTGATTCCCAATAATTCCAAATGGAGCTTTGTCGATTGGTTTATTTTTTTCTTCAATCGTATGTGGTGCATGATCAGTAGAAATTACAGTTATACCCCCATTATTGATTCCTTGAATCAATGCCGCTAAATCTTCTTTACTTCGAAGCGGTGGATTCATTTTATAATTGGGATTCATATCCTTAATATTATCATCAGTTAAAATTAAATGGTGTGGACATGCTTCACCGCTAACTAATGGATTTGTTTTCCGAGCTTCGGTTAATGCCGCTACTGTTTCTTTAGTTGATATATGACAAATATGATAACGATTTCCGATTTCACTTGCCAACTTTAAATCACGAACAGCATGATTAAATTCAGATGCATTATTTATTCCAACTAAATTATGTTCTTTTGCATAATTACCATCGTTGATACAAGCACCTGGCTGTAATTCAGCTTCGTCTTCACAATGAGCTACAATAATACTATTATTCGCTTTTGCAGCTTTCATTGCCGTTTCCATCATCATAGATGATTGAACTCCACGACCATCATCTGAAAAACCAACTACAATTTCTTCTTTACTATTAGCATCAAAATCTACTAGTTCTTGACCTCTTAATTCAGTCGTAATTGCACTATATGTATAAGTATGTACCTTCGCATCTTTTGCTACCCGCAAAGCAAAATCTTTAATTGTGGCTACATCATCCATACATGGGATTGTATTGGCCATTGCAACTAGATGAGTATAACCACCGTATTTAGCAGAATTAGTCCCGGTTGCAATAGTTTCTTTGTGTTCAAATCCAGGCTCTCTTAAATGAACATGAATATCAACAAATCCAGGTGTTAATAAGTTACCTTTTAAATCAATAATCTCATCAGCATCCGTTAATTCTTGAGCGATTGCTGCAATACGATCATTTTCAATCAAAACATCTAATTTTTGGAGTTTATTATGATAAAATACATTACCATTTTTGAATAATATTTTAGTCATTTGTTAACACCCGATTTAATAATGCCATTCTTACAAATACACCATTTTCCATTTGTCTAAAAATACGGCTTTGTGCACATTCAACAATTTCATCAGCTATTTCAACATTACGGTTAAATGGTGCTGGATGCATTATAATCGCCCCTTCTTTCATTTTATCAACACGTTTTTGATTCAAGCCAAACATCTGATGATATTCATCAGTCGTTAATCGCATCAAATCATGATGACGTTCATGTTGTACTCGTAATAACATCACAATGTCAACTTCTGGTAAAATTTTGTCAAAATCAACATAGTTATATCCAGCTTCTTCAAATTCACGTGGTCCACTAGTATATACTTCCATTCCTAAACGCTGCATTATCTCATAATTACTATGAGCGACTCGAGAGTGAACGATATCCCCAACGATTACAATCTTCAACCCTTCAAAATGACCGAATTCTTCACGAATTGTCATTAAATCTAAAAGAGATTGACTTGGATGATTCCCAGTTCCATCACCACCACTGACAACAGGAATCTTAATTCTTTCAATTAAATCCTCATAATAGTTTTCCTTGGGATGGCGAATTACGACAGCATCACACCCAATTGATTCAAAAAACTTAACCGTATCATATAAAGTTTCTCCTTTTTGAACGCTTGAATTTGCTGCTTCAAAATTTTGAGTTCGACAACCTAAATTATAAGCAGCTTTATCGAAACTATAATGCGTTCTTGTTGATGGTTCAAAAAATAAGTTTGCAACTACTTTTTGTCCTTTGAAATCAACTTTTTTACCGTTTTTAAACTCTTCAGCTTCATCCAAAATCTGATTAATTTCTTCTGTTGCAAAATCTTTTAATGTAAATATGTTCATAATCTTCCTCCATAAAAAATACCTCTAACGAGGTATAATTGGGAAATAATATTAATTATACCCAGTTGACATAGTTTTTTTCTTTTTACATCATAACAAAAATAGGTTATTTTGACAATTATTTTACCATATAAAAAGGGAAATATTTATTCCCCTTGATATTTCTTTCGTAAAGCTGATTCAACACATGGTGGTACTAGCCCTGCAACACTGCGGTTATGGCTCACCATTTCTTTAACTGCCGAAGAAGATATAAATGAATGTGATGGTTTTGTCATTAAAAAGACCATATCTACTTCTTTATCTAAATATTGATTAGAAAAAGCAAGTTGTAATTCGTATTCAAAATCCATAGTTGCTCTAATTCCTCGAACAATAATTCGAGAACCAACATCTTTAGCATATTCAACTGATAATTTATCAGAAGAATCAATGATCACATTATCAAACTGTTGACATGCCGCCTTTAATAATTCTTTTCTTTCATCAATTGAAAAGAGTCCTTGTTTATTAGGATTAATACAAATCGTTACATATAAAGTATCAAACATTCTGCTTGCTCGTTCAATAATATCTAAATGTCCATTTGTTACAGGATCAAATGTTCCTGCATAAACCGCAATATTTTTCTTCATCGTCCTATCCTGCCATAAATTTAAATACATTTAAAGCTGTAATGCCATAATCATTTTTTTTGATCAAATCTAATTCTTTAAATGGTTTAAATTCTACTTCCTTTAACTCTTCTACTACTATCATACATTCATCATTTAACATTTCATTTACAATTAGAAATTCTAATATATCATCTACTAATCCTTTTCCATAAGGAGGATCTAATAAAATTAAATCAAATTTAAGTTTTTCATTAGCAAATCGTTTTAATGCTTTACGATAATCTAATTTATATACATGAGCATTAGCTAATTTCAACATTGTAAAATTTTCTTTAATTACTTGAAATGCTGCATACTGGTTATCAACACTATACAAATGTTCATACCCTCTTGATAATGCTTCAATACCTAGACCACCACTACCAGCAAATAAATCCAGTACTGCTCCACCATCAAAGTATGGTCCAATGATATTAAACAGATTTTCTTTATTACGATCTGTTGTCGGTCTTGTCAAATTTGATTTAACACTTTTTAACTGTCTACTTTTATACTTACCTGCAATTACTCTCATAAGCCCTCTTATAATTGATATGGTGATAAATCTAACTCATTAGAAATACCCCCAAATACTACTTTAGTTATTTCATCTAAAAAATCATTTAAACGATGATACTTACAATAATAATCTAAAATATCTTCATTACTTGCAATTTTCTTCTTTAAATCACGAATTTCATCTTTAATCTCCTGATTATCAATATATTGATTATATTTCTTTAATTCATCATATTGATTCAGTTTATTTTGATATTCATGCAATAATGAATCAATCTCCTGATTATGAAGTTTCTTTTCAGCTTCAACATAATCAATATATCGCTGATCCAGTTTTATTTCTGTAATTAATTTATCTAATATCTCTTCCATCTTACCTACATCATCATTTCTACCATATTAATTAACATGGATACTTGATCAATCTTGTCAATAAATTGTTGATTTTTACCATCTTTATATTCTTGAATTAAATGCTCGTATTCTTGAGGATACCGAGATAAAACTATATACCAATTAGGATGATAACGAAGATAATATCTAATTTCTTCATTCATCATACCATTTTCTTTCCTTAGCAGGCTCTTTTTTATCTAAAAAAGTACTAGCAACATTTAAAACTTTTTCAATTGAACCTAAACTACTCGATAAAGCATTTAAATCAATATTCTTAATTACTTCTAGTAACATATTTAAATCAAAACCACTATTACCTGTTTTATATGGTAACCAAAATTTATCATCTTTACCATACATAACAAAAATTTCATATAACTGTTGCCAAGTATAACGTCCATTAAGAACATCTTGTTTTATACTAGGGATTGTTTTTAAGAACTCTTTAAATTCATCCATAAGATCACCTAATATATTATATGTATATTAGCCTAATCGGTGTCAAATTTTTGACGATTATGTTTTGCAATTATTGCTTGTGCGACACCAACTGCTACAAATGCAGTAACTGATGAAGATCCACCAGCAGAAATTAACAGTAATGGTACTCCGGTCATAGGAATTAATCCAGATATTCCACCAAGGTTAATCAATAAATGTAAAAAGAAATATGAAGCAATTCCCAACAAAATAATCCGTGATTTATTTTCTTTAATTTCCTGTGAATATTTTAATAACTTAAAAATAATGATACATGTTGGAATAATTATTAAGCCTAAACCAATGATACCTAATTCTTCATATATAATAGCACCAATAAAATCGTTTTGTGACTCTGGAATATATCCAAATTTTTGGGTTGAATTTCCTAAACCAACACCAAAAAGACCACCATTATTAAAAGCAATTAAAGCATTTGATAATTGCATACTTGTATCATAAGGATCACTTAATGGTGCTAACCATGTAGAAATTCTCCCTAATTGGTAACCTTTTAATACTGAAGTCCCAATAATTAAAAACAATACTCCACAAACCCCAATGAACACCCATACGATTCGCTTGTATTTCTTAAAGTATTGACGCGGTGTCCCAATAAAACAAACAAAACAAATAGTTACTAAAATAACAGTTGTTCCAAAATCTTTTTGCACAAAGATCCCAACTCCAGCAGCAATTGCTACTAACATCATTGGCAGGAAAACACATTTTAAAAACTTTTCTTTATAAAAAGCAGATTTCAGCTGTTGTGTTTTAAATCTACCTTTTACTACAAAGGCTTTATCACTTTCAGTTAAAAAATAACTCATTATCAGTATCATTGCAACTTTCATGAACTCAGCTGGCTGAATACTAAATAGAGAACCAAATTTAATCCATGCATGAGAGCCTTTAGTACTACCAAAAAATATACAGATTATCATTAAAAAGATTCCTAATAAGTATAATTTCATCGATGCACTATAAGTAATATACCGAGTTTTAAATACTCTGGCAATAAAAATCATTACCCCAGCCCCAGCAATTACATAAACACTTTGAGTAATCATATTTTTTAAAGCATAAGTAACCCCATGAGAAGTCACACTTCCAACTGATGCTGAACCAATCATAATTATTCCAAAAATTGCCAAAACAAAAACACTAGCATAAATACCTTTATCGACCCCACGACTTTTAAATAATCGCTTAATCTTTTCTATTCCTGCCAATTTATTCACCTACTCGAATAAAATCATTATTTTTGGCTGCTTTAACAACTTGATATATAGAATAATGAGAAATTTCGTAAAATTGTTTGTTCAATTGCTTTTCTTCACTTTTACTATCAACAATTGCTTTAAACTTACGATATGCCTGCATAAATTCTTCTTTGCTAATACCTTCTTCATAAGCTTTTTCAACAGCATTATATAATGCCATTACATCAATTATTTCTTCTGTTGACCATCTATAGTCTAACGGATAATTGTAATCCATACTAACACACTCCTTAATTGCTTTATATTATAACTTAAAATTTATCGATTATCTACAATAACCCAAACAAAAGATAAATATTAGAATAGGATATACTAAAGGAGGCGATAATATGAACTGCGGATTTAACTATTCTGGATGTGGATGTAATTCATACAATCCTTTTATCACTAATCCATTTGGATGTGGTGGATGCAACAGCTGTAACATTTCAAGCAATGGATGCGGTTGTGGTTGCGGTGGTTTCGGTTCTTCAAACTGGTTTGCCATTGTCTTAGTTGTATTCTTATTATTAATCATTTGTGGAAATTCAAGAATTAGAGTCGGATAAAGTCTTTATTTCACCTCATTTTATGATATAATACTATCAGAATTAAAATGAGGTGAACCTATGATAACAATGAAAGATATAATTGATGACCATAATGAAAAGATTCGTGAGGTCTCAAAAGAAGTAGCATTACCAATCACAAATGAAGAACGCGAACTTTTATTACAAATGCATGAGTTTCTTGTTAACTCTCAAGACCCTGAAACTTCTGAAAAATATGATTTACGCCCAGCTGTAGGAATTGCGGCTATTCAATTAGGAATTCCTAAACGAATGACTGCTATTCATGTTTTAGATTTTGATGAAGATGGAAATGTTATTGGGGCTGATGACTATGCTTTAGTTAACCCAAAAATCATTTCACATACTGAAAAACAATCTTATTTAAAAGATGGTGAAGGATGTTTATCTGTTAATGATGAAGTTCAAGGATATGTACCACGCTACGCTAAGGTGACCGTTAAAGGATATGATGTTTTGACTGATCAAGAAGTGAAAATTGTTGCTCGAGGATTCTTATCAATTTGTTTACAACATGAACTAGATCACTTCGAGGGAACTTTGTTCTATGACCGTATCAACAAAGAAAATCCTTTAGCACCTATTCCTAATGCTATGGTTATTGATTAAAAAAACGACTATTTGTAGTGTCTTCAAAAAGTTACTCTAACTTTAAGAAGTGCTGCAGATCAAGTCGTTTTTTTCTTATAAAAATTTATTACCAAGCCTAATAACAACATTAATACGATTGTAACCATTAAATTATTAATCGTATAAGGGTGATAATGTAACCTAATTCCTCTAACATCTACCAAGAAATCATATACAATTTTTAATACAACATCTTTAAAAATAAATACTACCATCAAACAATTATAGGCCTTAAAAACTCGATTTAAAATTAAATTATACTCTTCTTTACTATCTTTCTTTATTAATAAATGTTCTAGATTATTGATAAACAAAAAAGTACTAAAAATTAAAACCACTGTTAATAAAATATCACTGCTTAATAATGCATAATCGTAAATATTGTATTTTAGATGATGCAGATAAGCCTGATAAAAGCTCATTAATAAATGGGCAACTTTATCTACTAATAAATAAAGATCAAAACAAATTATCAAGTGTCCTAAAAAAACAATATTATTAAACTTGTTTTGACATTTGGGTTGGTACCACAAATAAAGTAATGATAGCAAACAAATCAAGGCAATAATACCTATTATTATTTCGAGATAACTAACTAGATCATAACTTTTATTTTGCCATAACATCTTCAGCACCTCGATTCCAATAACTTATTCCTAGTATATTGATAAAGATTGTAACAACAATAATTGCAACCTCCGGTAATCCCAAGTATGGCAAAGCATAAAGAAATATATCATTAGAGCTGCTAGTTTGATTATTTAATCCAAATAATTCCAATACTCTAGCTAGTTTAACAATCAGCGGAACGATTACAGTTCTAATAATAATTAAGATAGCTATAATATCGGCATTAATAGCTAATTTACGAATTGCATCACGACTACTATTTTTAATAAAATCTAAAATATTTTTCACCAAAAAAATCATTAAAATCATAATAATTAAACTAATCAGATCATAACCTATCTTAATCATCCACTCAAAATTGCTCTCAATATTAAAACTAGCATTATTAAACCAATAAACCATCAGCTCATTACGAATGGTTCCTAACATTAAACCCGCGGTACTAATAATAAATAAGAACGCAAAGAAACGGCGCCATTTTATAAGACGACGTCGCATTGAAAATAGTCCATTTAAACAGACTACATAGATAAAAAGCAGCAGGATCATAACTATATTATTAATATGCATGGCTAAAAAACTCTGCATTTAATCACCTCATTAAAATTATACATGAGGACTAATAAAAAAACTAGAAAAAAGGCTATTGTTTTGAACAATAAACAATAGTCCTAATTATTTTATATTTTAGCAAATGCTTGTTTTAAATCCGCAATTAAATCTTCAACATCTTCAAGACCAACAGACATTCTAATTGTTTCTTGTTTTACCCCACCTGCTATTCTCTCTTCCTCTGACATTTGAGCATGTGTCGTACTTGCAGGATGAGTCAGCAATGAACGTGAATCAGCAAAATTAGTAACATGAATAAATAATTTAATATTATTAATTACTGTTTTACCACCAGCAACACCACCTTTGACTCCAAAAGTATATAATCCACCAAAACCATTGGGGAAATATTTTTTAGCTAGTTCATAGTTAGGACTATCTGGTAATTCCGCGTAACTAACCCATTCAACATCATCACACTCATTTAAAAATTTTGCTAATAATCGGGCATTTTCAACGTGTTTTTTCATTCTTAATGATAATGTTTCTAATCCTAATAAAGTCATATACGCATTAAACGGTGACATACACCCTCCTAAATCACGTAATGTCTTTGCTACTGCTTTAGTACAAAAAGCACCCGCTCCTAAATCAGCATAAACTATATCATGATAAGCTTTGTCAGGCATGTTAAATAATGGATAGCGAGGATTATCTTTCCATTTAAAGTTCCCACTATCAACGATCACACCACCCATAACATTACCATGACCAGCTAGATATTTAGTAGTTGAATAGACTACTAAGTCAGCTCCATATTCAATTGGTTTAAATAAATAAGGGGTTGGTGTTGTGTTATCAACAACAAATAAAATTTGATATTCTTTAGCAATAGCACTAATTGCTTCAAAGTCTAACATATCTCCATTAGGATTTCCTACCGATTCAACAAAAATAATTTTTGTTTTATCGTTGATTGCCGCTTTTAAAGCCTCTAAATCAGTTGGATTAATAAAGTGTGTCTTAAATCCCATTCCTGCCATCGTTCCTGATAAAGAACCAATCGTACCACCATACAAATTATTTGCAGCAACAATTTCATCTCCAGTTTCACACACAGTCATAATCAATCCCATAATTGCTGCAGTTCCAGAAGCAAATGCTACAGCCCCGAATCCGCCATCTAAAGCCGCCATTCTTTGTTGTAGAGCATCAACTGTTGGATTAGATAATCGAGAATAGAAGTATCCTCCTTCCTCTAACGCAAAAATTCGCGCCGCTTGATCAGCATCTTCAAATGTAAAAGCATTTGATAAATATAAAGGCATCCCCGTAGCCTTAGTTGTCACATCTGGCTTTTGACCAGCATGGATTTGTAATGTTTCAAAACCATAGTTTTTATTATCCATAGTATCTCCTCCTAAAATTGATAAAATTGTATCACACCTTGAGCTTTTTTTCCATATAAAAAGGTTGGTCTCCCAACCTTACGATAAATTATTTTTTAAGAAAATCAGGATATGCCTCAGAACCATGTTCTCCTAAATCAAGACCAGCAAGTTCTTCCTGAGGTGTTACTCGCAACCCAACCGTTTTCTTAATTAAAGTAAACATGATGAAGGACATTGAACATACCCAAACTGCTACAATAATTACACCAATCAATTGCGTAATCAGTAAAGCAGTTCCACCCCCAAAGAATAAGCCTAAAGTTCCTTCACTTGCTGGGGTATTGCATGCAAATAATCCAACTGCAAGTGTTCCCCAGACACCATTTAAACAATGTACCCCAACTGCCCCAACAGGATCATCAACATGTAATTTTTGATCTAAGATTTCACAGCCATAAACTACTAAAATCCCACCAACAGCTCCAATTGCAATTGCACCATATAATGAAACAATATGACAACCAGCCGTAATCGCTACTAAACCAGCTAAAATACCATTTAAAGTCATTGAAACATCTGGTTTTCCATATTTTTTCCAAGTAAGAAACATTGCTACTAATGCACCAGCACATGCTGATAAGTTTGTTGTCATCGCAATATGACCTATATAACCTGCTGCTTCTAAAGAAGAACCTGGATTAAATCCAAACCAGCAAAACCATAAAATAAATACGCCTAAAGTGGCCATCATGATATTATGACCAGGAATTGCATTAGTACTGCCATCCCTATTATATTTTCCCATTCGTGGACCTAAAACAACTGCCCCCATTAATGCGGCCCAACCACCAACTGAGTGAACAGCAGTAGAACCAGCATAATCAATAAATCCTATTTTTGATAAAAAACCTCCACCCCAGATCCAATGACCAGAGATTGGGTAAATTACTAAACTAATTACTAACGTATAAATTAAATATGATGAAAATTTAGTTCTTTCTGCCATCGCACCAGAAACAATTGTTGCTGCCGTAGCACAAAAGACTGTTTGAAAAAAGATAAATACTGTTGGTGAAAGTGCCTCAAACTGTGATAAATTTAATGACGTCGGATCAATGAATCCTGTTATACCTACAATTCCCCCTAATGATTCGCCGAACATCAAACCAAAACCTACTACTAAAAATATAATTGATCCAATTGCAAAGTCCATAATATTTTTCATTAAAACATTGTTGCAGTTTTTTTGCCGAGTTAAGCCAGCTTCCAAAATAGCAAAACCAGCTTGCATCAGCATAACCATTACCGCACCAAGAAACACCCAAACAATATTAATTAATTGTTCCATATTTGATCCCCCTTTTAATTTTTATAAATCTGTTACAGAGCATTTTCTCCTGTTTCACCAGTTCGAATTCGTACTGCCTGTTCTACTGGATAAACAAATACTTTACCATCACCCACATTACCAGATGAAAGTTTGGTTGTAATTTCTTTAATCATTTGATCAACTACTTCATCTTTAACAACTGTTTCAATCCGTAACTTAGAAACTAAGTTTACCGAATATTTAGTTCCCCGATATTGTTGAGTATAGCCCATTTGATTACCAAAACCCATAATATTTGAAACCATCATTCCGGTAATCCCACAATCAGTTAGAATATCTTTTAAAATTTCTAGCTTCTCAGGTCTGATAATGATTTCTAGTTTTTTCATACTTAAAATTCCCCCTTTATTTTTTGATTTAAAGTTTATCGCCTTTAAATCTTAATAAAATACTATCAGAGTAATAAATTATTGTCAATTAATATTTTTATAAATATATATATTTTATTAAATTTAGGATTTTAACAAATTATAATTTAATTAAAATATTAATAAATTTCCTTAAATTCTTTATAATAAAAAGAAAAAGCTATCCTAAGATAGCTTTTAATAATTTGTTATTAGTATAAATTTACTAATTTAATAATAATCCCTTACCAAGTTCACCATATCTTCTACATATAAACGAGCAGCATCTATTACACATTGATCAATTTCCTTTAACTGCCTAAATGTAAGCTTAAATGAATATTGCTCACGCATAAGTGGTAAATCTGTTTCTTGACATAATTTAATCATATTTTTCATTTTATGATCATTAATGTAGAAAGCATTAAACAAAGCAATATTATGTACTTTTTGTCTATTTAAACTTTTAATAAATGTCTCTAACTGCGGATCTTTCCAAGCCGAATCATCAAAGCCAATAACTAATAAATCGACTGGAGCAAGAGCATCAAATTGATCAATCGTCTTTGCATATGTTTTAACCCATCTTGCCATAGCTTCAGCAACAGGCTTGATGTGTTTTGATTTACTTGTATATAGAATTTCTACTCTCATTTATATCACCTTCTATATTTTAAAGTGTTTTTGTGAACTATATGTTAACCATGATTAAATTATATCATTTAACAATTTTAAATCCACTTTTTAATTTTAGAAAATGAAGATTGTGGCACACTAACATTAGGAGGTAGATGATGGTAAAAAAATTATTTTTGGTAGGTATCATGTTGTTATCATTAACAGGCTGCGTAAAAGGAAATGTTGACATCGAATTTATTGATGAAAGTAATGCATCTTTAACAATTGAAGTACTCATTCAAGAAGATTTATTAGATTCTTATGGTACCTCACTTACTGATTTAAAACATAAATTAACTAATAGTGAGTTGAGTACGTGGGAAAATAAAGAACTAAAAAAAGATATTAATGGTACCCAATATATAGGATTTCAGCTTATTGCACCAAAAGATATTAATAAAAGCTTATTGAGTTTCTTCACTACAAATAAAAAAGAAGGAACTTATCAAGTTACGATCGATCACAGTACTATTAACAATATTTTTAATACAAGTGAAATTGAAGATATTAATAATTATTCTCTAACAAATTTGAAGACTATGGGACTCGAGCTAAATTTAAATATTAAAATGCCGGGAAATATTAGTGAAACTAGTTATGGAAAGATCCAGGATAATCAAGTCAAGATTAATCTATTAGATTTTTTAACTCAGGATGAAACGAAGTCAATTTCAATCATTTCTAGTAATCGGCATCAAACGACTCAGCCTGCAAATATTTTTATCTTTGTTGCACTAATTATAATTCTTTACATTATTTTAAGAAAAAGACGTTAATCACTTAATATGTCTTTTTTTTACTGTCTAAAAATGATAGAATTAGGCAGGAAAAAGGAGAATAAGATGAAAAAAAGAAATTGTATTATTGGACAATCTGGAGGACCCACAATCGCAATTAATGCAAGTCTTGCTGGAATCATTCATAAAGCTAAACATAGCGAAGAATATGAAAATGTTTATGGAATGATCAACGGGAT
Organism: Erysipelatoclostridium sp. MSK.7.34; assembly: GCF_019041935.1. Lineage (NCBI taxonomy): Bacteria > Bacillati > Bacillota > Erysipelotrichia > Erysipelotrichales > Coprobacillaceae > Thomasclavelia > Erysipelatoclostridium sp. MSK.7.34. The sequence continues at coordinate 15,477 of NZ_JAHPYJ010000014.1, read as the reverse complement.
TAAAGGTTTATTAGAAGGTCGTTATATGGACCTGCTTGAGGAATTTGATACAGGTGAAAAAATTAATGCTTTAAAACAAACACCAGCTATGTATCTTGGTTCATGCCGTTTTAAATTACCAACACATATTGACAACCAAGAAACATATGTAAAATTATTTAAAATTTTAACTGAATTAGAAATTACTGATTTTTATTATATTGGTGGTAATGATTCAATGGATACTGTCATGAAACTAGATGATTACGCAAAATCAATCAATAGTGAAATTCAATTTATCGGTATTCCTAAAACAATTGACAATGATTTAATGGGTACTGATCATACCCCAGGCTTTGGTTCAGCTGCCAAATATGTAGCTTCTTCAATCTTAGAAGTAGTTCATGATAGTTTAATCTATCAGCTGCAATCAGTAACAATTATTGAAATTATGGGAAGAAATGCCGGATGGCTCACAGCAGCTGCTGCACTGGCTCGTAATGAATATAATGAAGCCCCTGATTTAATTTATCTACCTGAAGTAGTTTTTGATAAAGAAAAATTCTTAGAAGATATTCGAGAAGTATTTAAACGTAAACGCTGTGTTGTAATTGCTGTAAGCGAAGGTATCAAAGATAAAGATGGTCACTTCCTCGATGATGATTCTAAATATGCTAAAAAAGACGCTTTTGGTCATGTACTTCATTCAGGAACTGGAAAAATGCTAGAATCATTAGTTTTCAAAGAATTTCAATGTAAAGTTAGAAGTATTGAATTAAATGTCTTACAACGATGTGCTATGCATATTGGGAGTAAAACAGATTTAAATGAGTCATTTGTAGTTGGACAAAAAGCAATAGAAACTGCGTTAACTGGAAAATCTGGCCAAGTAATGGGATTTAAACGAATTTCAAATACCCCTTATGAAATTGATTATATTTCAACTGATGTAAGAAAAGTAGCTAACTTAGAACAAAAAATTCCAACTGCCTGGATTAATGAAGCTGGAAATGATATTACCCAAGAATTATATGATTACTTATATCCGTTAATTCAAGGTGAAGTACATATTAATTATTTAAACGGTATTCCTGCTTATTACAGCTGTAAACATCTTAATAAATAAACAGTGCAATGCACTGTTTTTAATTTATCCAAATTTCTTTTAATCTATCAACTGCTTCATCAATATCTTGATCTAAGATTCCTGAAAAAGATAAAGTAATCTGATTATTACTATTTTTATTAACTAAAATATCATTTTGTTTTGCTAAAGCAATATATTGATCAACCAAATCAGCCTTAATTGCCATTGTGATTTTTAATGAGGTTTCATATAATTCGAATTTATGTTGAGGAAAAGTAGTTCGAAGCTTTTGTAACAAATGAGTACTTTTATTGCGGTAATGTTTTCTTAATCGCTTTAAATGTCGTGCTAACTGTCCATCTTCAACATACATAGCTAAAGCCAGCTGTTCTAATTTTGATGCAGTCTGATGATAATCTCGAGACTTTTCATAAAATAACTGAACTAATTGGTTTGGTAATGCCATATAACTAATTCTTATTGAAGGTAGTAATAATTTTGAAAATGAACCAATGTAAATAATGTGGTCATTGTCTAGTTTTGACATTGCATCGATTGGTTTAGTGTTAAATTTCAATTCTCCATTATGATCATCTTCAATAATATAGACTTGATTAGCTCTCGCATATTCAATGATTTCTAAACGACGCTGTTGTTTGATAGGATGACCATGATACCCTCCAGAAGAACTATTTAAATATAATAATTTTAAATTAGCTTGTCTTAATCCCTCTAAAGTAATGCCTTCTTCATCAACCGGTAACTTAACTACCTGCATATGACAATCATGAAAAACGGCCTCTGCCTGTTTGAATCCTCCTTCCTCAATTCCGACTATATTATCTTTACCAAAAAGACTACAAACATGATAAAGAAGAATTTGAAATCCCGCACCAATAATATAATTATTTACAGGATGCCGAACTCCACGGTATTCATGGCTATATTCCTGCAAAGCTACTCTTAAAGGCATTTCCCCTAATGGTTCTCCATAACTCATTAAATCTTCACTTTGATTTAATGCTTTTTTAATATACTTTTTCCAAGTATCTAAATTAAAGCTTTCCACATCAACAAGACGTCCACTAAAATCATATCGATAATGGTGACTATCAATTTTTGTAATTACTTTTGGATTCTTTTTATTTTTAATTTGATTACTAAATTGCACATCCACATAATATCCTACTTTTTCTTTTGCGTAAATATAACCCTCGACTAATAATTGTAAATATGCACTTTCAACCGTAGTTCTGCTTACATCTAATTGTTTTGCCATTTTACGAATTGATGGTATTTTATCATTATATTTTAAATAACCATTTTCAATATCATCAACAATAGTTTGATAAACTTCTAAATATTTATAATCCTTCATAAACAGTCCCCTTTAAAAGTATTATAAATTACTATTTTAATAAAGACAACTAAATAAAATTATAATTTTTATATCACTTACACTTCAATATGTGATATAAAAAGAAAAAGGATGTGAATTTATTATGACTATTAAAAAAAGTGTTTTGGATACAATTGGAAAAACTCCATTAATTCAAATTGACCGCTTTAAAAAAGCATGTGAAGTAAACAACAAAATATTTGCCAAAGTAGAATTCTTTAATCCTGGTGGCAGTGTTAAAGATCGTGTTGGTCTTAAATTAATTGAACAGGCTTATGAGGATCAACTAATCAATAAAAAAACTACGATTATTGAACCTACTAGTGGTAATACTGGCATTGGTCTAGCAATTGCGTGTGCTATCTATGATAATGAATTAATTTTGACGATGCCTGAAACTATGTCATTAGAACGTCAAAAATTATTAAAAGCTTATGGAGCTAAAATCGTATTAACGGCTGGAGAAAAAGGAATGCAAGGATCAGTCGATAAAGCTAACGAACTTGCTAATAAGATTGAAAATAGCTATATTCCAGGTCAATTTGTTAATCCAAGTAATCCCTTAGCCCATGAAGAAACAACGGCATTAGAAATTATTGATGATTTTGATGATAATATTGACTATTTTGTTGCCGGAATTGGTACTGGAGGGACAATTACAGGAATTGCTCGGATATTAAAAAAGAAATATCCTGATATTAAAATTATTGGAATCGAACCAAAAGATTCTCCATTAATCACTAAAGGAAAAGCTGGATCGCATGATTTGCAAGGAATTGGAGCGAATTTTATTCCTAAAATTCTCGATTTGGATCTAGTCGACGAAGTGATAACAGTTTCTACGGATGATGCTTATGAGGCTGCACGAATATTAGCAAAAAAAGAAGGCCTACTAGTTGGAATAACTGCTGGAGCTGCCCTGCATGGAGCAACTAAAATAACAGATAAAAATAAAAACATCGTTGTTCTACTGCCAGATACTGGAGAACGTTACTTATCAACATCATTATTTGAATAAAAGGCATAGCAATTGAGTAGCATTAAAAGTATTTTACACAATGCTCTTCAGACTATGTTTTTTATTTTCCTAAATGTCCAGTGAGAATGTAGAATGATATCTTATTATTATAATAACCAATACATTATCCTCTATAACTTTAATTTTGATTTATTCTTTTTAACTGTACTAATTACTTTTTCAAATCAACAGGATTTTAACTGAACTTTTTTGTTTAAGCTCGTCCATACAAGACAACTTATCATATCACCTCAATGATATAATTTCTGTTTATTAAGATATCAATTACAAATATTCCAAGTACTTTTTTGTATACTATAACAAAAAAAAACATTGTCCATAATTTAAAGATATTTTGGACAATCTTTTTGGCTAATATTGATATTGACTACAATCACCTCATTACAACTAATCATCTTTCTCTGCTCTTCTTCCCGTCTATTTATATTTTTAAATAGTGAATCTCATTATTAAACTTTAAATTATTAGTTGTTTATCCTAGTTGCATAACAAACACTCACATTTTTATGATAGACTTTTAAAATATAATTATAATTAAAAATTATTTTTGTAGTTAGAAAAAGATACTGTCCCTAAAGACAGTATCCATATTATTAATCTTGTTCAACTAATGCAGTTGATAAATAGCGTTCACCAGTATCTGGTAACAACACAACAATGTTTTTGCCAGCATTTTCAATTCTTTTCGCTAATACTGTTGCTCCATAAAGTGCTGCACCAGAAGAAATACCTACTAACACTCCTTCTTCTCTAGCAATTGCACGGCTAGTAGCAAAGGCTGCTTCATTTTCAATTGTAATAATTTCATCATAAATATCAGTATTTAAGGTATTAGGAACAAAACCTGCACCAATCCCTTGAATTGCATGTGGTCCTGGAGTTCCTTTAGATAAAACTGGTGAGGCAGCAGGTTCAATTGCTACAACCTTAATATTAGGATTTTTTTCTTTTAAATATTTTCCGATTCCACTAATTGTTCCTCCAGTTCCAACACCAGCGACAAAGATATCTATCTTACCTTCTAGCTGCTGGTAGATTTCAGGACCTGTTGTTAGATAATGTGCATTTGGATTTGCTTGATTTTCAAATTGACTAGGAATAAACGCATTTTTGTATTCTTTGGCCAATTCTTCTGCTTTGGCAATTGCTCCCTTCATGCCTAGTCCTCCTGGGGTTAAAACTACTTTAGCTCCATAGGCTTTTAATAAATTTCGCCGTTCAATCGACATTGTCTCTGGCATAGTTAAAATTACTTGGTGTCCTAAGGATGTTCCTAAAGAAGCTAATCCAATTCCAGTATTACCGCTCGTTGGTTCAATGATTACAGAATCCGGTTTTAAAATTCCATCTTCTTTAGCTTTAAATAACATGGCTTTAGCAATTCGATCCTTAACACTTCCTGCGGGATTAAAATATTCTAGTTTAGCAAAAATATTTGCTTTTAATTGATTTTTTGTAACATAATTGTTTAATTTTAAAATTGGGGTATTTCCTACTAATTCACTAATATGATTATTATAAGTCATTACTATTTCCTCCATTTTCTTTATCTAATCAAATCTATTATTAACAACAGCCTCTATTTTTATAAAAAATTAGCTCATTCATTATAGTTCCCTCTTTTCCTATCGGATTAATATGATTATACCTTGAGAGCAAATTTATGTCAATAGTTATATAATAAAAAAGCCTTACGGCTTTTATATTGAATAATTATTCACTTGCATATTTGCATGATCGATTAAATCTTGAATAGTTACACTTTCAACATAGTCTTTAATCACTTTATCTAATCCTTGCCAAAACGGTAATGTAATACATTCATTGGCACGACTGCAATTATTAATTTCATCTTTCAAGCAGGGAATTGGAGCTAAATCACCTTCTGTAATTCTTAGAATATCACCAATTATACATTCTTCAGGTTTTTTTGATAAGCGATAACCTCCAGCATTACCACGAAGACTTTGTAAATAGCCCGCTTTATTTAGTAATGAAATTATTTGTTCTAAATACTTAACCGTCAGATCTTGTCTTTTAGCAATATCTTTCAGTGGAATATATTTACCATCATCGTGCATCGCAATATCAAGGATAACTCTAATTGCATAACGCCCTTTGGTTGAAATTTTCATGATGTTCACCTCGTTTATATAATACTAGTATTAAAGTAGGAATACAAGTAAAATAAAGCAAAAACTAGTCATTTATCGCATCATTTATCCAATTATCTTCTTTTTCAAGCAAATATACATGGTCAATATCTTCTAATGTTTCTAAAAAATCACTTAAATCTGTTGGGGTAATTACAACATGTTCGACAATACTGCTCGTTTTAGTCACTTCTATATTATTAGCTAGTAGTGCATAATAAACTAATTCACTACAATATAAAGCTTTATCATCATAAGTTGTCATGCTGTAATCATACGGTGTTCCCAAATAATCTAACGCCCGACTTAAATATGTCTTAATAAAATTATCATCCTCATTAAAACGATAGCCGGAAAGTGCTTTTAAATACGATTCTTCTTTAAGATTAGCCATTTGATCAAATGTCCGTATTTTAACACCCGTAGAATTACTGTCGAGTACTAAAACCTCATCTTGATTCTTATAATGTTTATTAATTTCCTCATAATATTTATCTTCAGGTGTAAAAACCTGACTAAACTGCTGATATGTTCCTAGATAGAAAATAGTATGTTTCCATCTTCCTGGAATAGCATATGAACTTAAATAATTAGTATTTTCAATATTAATAATATCTCCTGTTTTAAAAATATCAAGATATTCTAATAGTTCTTTATAAGTAATAACTTCTTCTTTTTTAACTACAGGCTCTTCTTGAACCACAACAGCTTGATCTCTTTTATCAGGTTTTAAATTAAAGCCAATACTGGCAATTATTATAATAACTATTCCAACTAGAAACTTTTTCATCAACTCATCCTTTATTTAATCATACTTAATCCAACACGATGTTTGTTGACATCTACATCAATGACATAGACTTCAACAATATCACCTATACTTAGTTTATCCAAAGGATGCTTAATTCTTTCATGAGAAATCTTCGAAATATGGACTAATCCATCATTTTTTAACCCAATATCGACAAAAGCTCCAAAATCAACAACATTCCTAACTGTTCCTTCTAGTTGCATACCGGGTTTTAAATCTTCAATTTTTAAAATATCTTTCTTTAATAATGGTGTTGCATATGCATCACGGGGTGAGCGATTTGGCTTTATAAAACTATCAATAATATCATCTAACGTATAATTGTCGATATTTAGTTCATTCATTACTTCCTCTTTGTTAATATTTGATAATTTATCAGCAATTTCATTTGTTCCTAATAAACTAGCATCAGCATCTATTAATTTAAGTAATTTTTTTGCTTGTTGATAGTTTTCCGGATGAATTGCTGTTGCATCAAATGGATCATTAGCTCCAGGAATTCGCAAAAATCCGATTGCCTGCTGATATGTTTTTGCACCTAATTTACTAACATTCATAATTTCTTTACGATTTGTAAATTTACCATTTTCATCACGATATTTAATAATATTTTTGGCCACTCCGCTATTTAACCCAGCAACATATTGTAATAATGATACTGAAGCAGTATTGATATCAACTCCAACATTATTTACCGCTTTTTCAACAACAAAATCTAATTGTTCTTCTAATTGTTTTTGAGCAATATCATGTTGATATTGTCCGACACTAATTGCTTTTGGCTCAATCTTTACTAATTCTGCTAATGGATCTTGAAGACGTCGTGCAATTGAAACCGCTGATCTTTCTTCTACCTGATAATCTGGAAACTCCTCTTTAGCTAATTTACTTGCTGAATATACTGATGCTCCAGCTTCAGAAATAATTACATAATCAACATCTAAATTATTATCTTTGATTAATTGAGAAATAAAAGCTTCACTTTCACGACTTGCAGTACCGTTACCAATCGCAATAATTTCAATTTTATATTTTTTGATCAAATTTAATAAAATTCTTTTTTCTTTATCATAATTATCTTTTGGAATAGTAATAAATACTTTATCAATCTTCAATACTTTTCCGGTCTGATCAACAACAGCTAATTTACATCCTGTCCGATAAGCAGGATCCAGACCCAAAACCATTTTATCTTTTAAAGGTGCCTGCATTAATAACTTTTCTAAATTGATTGAAAATACTTTTAAGGCCTGCTCGCTGGCTTTTTCAGTTAATTCATTACGCACTTCGCGTTCAATCGATGGCAATAATAAACGATTTAAACTGTCTTCTACAGCTTTCAATAAATATTCATTAACACTGCTATTACGATTTCTAGTCACTCCACGATTAATATATTGAATTAAAAATTCTTTATCTAAAACAATATTAACAGTAATAACTTTTTCATTTTCGGCACGATTAATCGCTAAAATACGGTGTGATACAATTCGATTAACTCGTTCGTGATAATCATAGTACATTTCATATACTTTATTTTCATCAGGATTCTTCTTTTTTACTTTTGTTTCAATCGTACCAGATTTATATATTATATCTTTAACAAATTTACGATATTTAATATCATCACTAATTACTTCTGCAATAATATCTAAAGCTCCCTGAATTGCTTCTTCTACAGTCTCAACTTTATCATTTAAATATTTTTTTGCTTCTTCTTTAAGTTCTCCCCTTGGCAGTGATAAAATCCACTTACTTAATGGTTCTAAACCTTTAGCTTTAGCCTCAGTAGCCTTTGTTTTTCTTTTTTCTTTATAAGGACGATAAAGGTCTTCTACTTCATTTAACTTTGTTGCTTTTAAAATATCAGCCCTTAGTTGATCTGTTAACATCCCTTTTTCTTCAATTAAACGAATTACATCTTCTTTTCGTTTTAATAAACTAACTTGATATTGATAATATTTATCAATATTTCTGATTTGATCTTCATCTAACCCTCCTGTTGCTTCTTTACGATAACGAGCAATAAAGGGCACAGTATTTCCCTGTTCTAATAATGATAAAACAGCATTGATTTGTTTTTTAGTTATTTCTAATTCTTTTGATGCTATTGCAATAATTTCTTCGTTCATAATAACTCCTTAATTCTATTTGTTTTCAACTACCTTATTTTACTTCAAATAAATAAAATATCAACTGATAAAAGAAAAAGTCTTGAATTTCAAGACCGTTATTTTGGATGACTATAATCAAATTTAAAATATTATCACTGGATATCATGAACGTTCTGATAATATTCTTCAATTGTAAAAATTATATCATTATAAATTTCTGGATTTAACAGTTCTTTTGCCTCTTGTATACTCACAAAGCGATAATCACTATGCTCATGCGATAAACGGACATGATCATTCTTGGGAATACACAAATATCCGATTCCTACGGTTTGATAATCTTTTCTAATTTTAGTGAAAGTATAAGCTGGTTTGATTATGATAATATCTAATCCGGTTTCCTCTTGTAATTCTCTGATTAATGCTTGATTAGGTGTTTCACCATATTCCAACCCACCACCTGGTAACTCCCAATAACCCAGACCATCACTTGATGGTCGAATTCGTTTCATTAAAAGAATCTGGTTATTTAATACGACAATTCCTTTGACTGTTATGTGAAATCTTACATTATTCATGTCATACCTCCGATTATTATATATATCATAACACTATTATTACTAAAATTGTTTAAATATTATAACTAATAGTGTTATAATTGATGACGAGGTGATAATATGATTGATTTTAAAGCGGAAGTTTTAAAAATAAAAGATCAAATGATTGATGATATAAAAATGTTATGTGCCATCCCTTCAACTCAAGATGATAGTACCGTTGCTGAGTTTGCTCCCTATGGCGCAGCCAATCGCCGAGCTTTAGATGCAATGTTAGAAATTGGTCGACGTGATGGCTTTGAAGTGCAGGATGTTGATGGACATGCTGGACATATTGATATTGGAACTGGTGATGAAACTTTTGGAATTTTGGGCCATCTTGATGTAGTTCCTGTAAACAAGGTTGGATGGGATAGTGATCCATTTGAAGTTATTACTAAAGAAGGAAAGCTTTACGGACGTGGAGTCGCAGATGATAAAGGACCATTAATGGCTGGTTATTATGCTGCAAAGATCATTAATTCTTTAAATATTCCTACAAAAATGAAAACTAGGGTTATCTTTGGATGCAATGAAGAATTAGGTAGTAATTGTGTAAAATATTATTTCACAAAGATGCCTTATCCTAAAATGGGATTTACTCCTGATGCTGCTTTTCCTGTTGTTTATGGTGAAAAAGCAGGTTGTGGTTTTGAAATCACAGGACATGTTGAAAAAGGTGGATTAATCTATTTATGTGCAGGAAGTCGTCCAAATATTGTTCCAGAAACTTGCGAAGCAGTAATTGAAGGGAATTACAAACAATATACTGAATCTTATAAGAAATTCCTAAATACTAATAATTTAACTGGGGATATTGAAGAGGAAGGAAATCATACTAAATTAATTCTTAAAGGGAAATCAGCACACGCAAGTACTCCTGAAGAGGGCATTAATGCTGTTGTATATTTATGCAAATATTTAGCAACTGTCGTTGATAACAAAGTTGTTGATTTTGTTCTTGAATATTTAGATGACTGTCATGGTAAAAAATTAGGAATTGACCATACCGGTTTAATGGGTCCTCTTACTCTTAATTTAGGAGTTATATCTTATTATAAAGAAGAAGTTAAAATCGTTCTCGACTTACGTTGCCCTCATGACATGGATTTTGATGCAATGGTTACAAAATTTAAACATGCTTGTGCAAACTATGAATTCAGAGAAACTCATGATTTGGGCAAGGCTCTATATATCGATCCTAATTCTAAGTTAATTACTAATTTGCATGAAGCTTATGTTAGTGTAACTGGAGATACAGTTAACAAACCTCAAGCAATTGGTGGCGGGACTTATGCTAAGTCAATGCCAAACTGTGTTGCTTTTGGAGCTGAATTTTTGGGTGAAGATAATTTAATTCATGGTAATAATGAAAATATCAAAATCGATTCGTTATTGAAAGCAACAGAAATTTATTGTCATGCTTTATACAACTTGATTAAGGCAGATTAAAGAAAAAAGTCTAGAACTTTACGTTCTAGGCTTTATTTTTCTGCAATAATTTGATAAACTATTAATACTTGCAGACATGGCGAAACTGGTATACGCGCTATCTTGAGGGGGTAGTGAGCAATAGCTCGTGCGAGTTCAAATCTCGCTGTCTGCACCAATGCCGGTGTAGTTCAATGGCAGAACGCATGAATGGTAATCATGAAATTTAAGTTCGATTCTTAGCTCCGGCACCATTTTTTTCACTTCGAACAACAGTTAGTTAAGACGGTTATTAACAAAGATGTTTTTATATAACCATTTAATCTAGCTAAAGCGAAGTTTAAAAACGATGCTATTATAGTTGAATTGATTTTTTAATACGATATACTAAATACAAGTTATTATTTAACTTATATTTTTTAAAACATATATATATTGTTCATCGATTCTAACTTCTCTTTAGAATTAGATGGTCTCTTAGAGTGATCTACGGTCAATAGACACTCTTTTTTGTTTGTATTGTATCAAGTTATTATCAATTTTAGCACAATAATATGATTAATAAAAACATTATAACAAAATAACAAAAAATTCATATGTTGCATGATAATCAGAAGTTGAGGGTGTTTTTTGAAATGTTCAAAGACATTAAATTCAGTCAAATTCCGATAGACTTTCGCTGATTTTTCTATTAAAATCATCTACTTTTTTCTTTAGTCTCAGCAGTGCCTTTTTATCCTTTTCAAAGTTAGATAGGCTGATTTTTGATTTCTTCAGCTGCTCTTCGCATTTAGAAACTGTAACTTTCTCTTCATCAATTTTCTTTTTAATTTGTAATCAAATCATAAATTATGTTTTTTATAAACAGTTATGTATCATTTAACACACTATCTTTACGGTTATATTTTTGAATTATCCCATTGTGTGCAATTCCAATAGAACAACGTAAATTTGTTTTTCTAAGGTATATACTGTCATCAGTCAGCGGGTATGGATGACAATTTCCCTCATCAATTTTACCACTTGTTGATATTCTAAAATGAAATACAACACTTTGATTTTTCAATTTATAGAGCTTATCATTTATTTGCAAATTTTCATAAAAATCATCAAAAACATAAAACCTTTTTTAATAATAACTACATCATTATAATTGTACATGAACCCTGCACCATGAGGATTTTTATTCCAACATCTTTTTAAAATCTCTTTATCCGGTAAGTCCATTCTGCTATTTTTTACAATAATTATACACATATTCATTGCCTCTTTCTTCTTTAATTAAGGAATGCATTCCTTATTTTCTTCGGGTGAGTAAGCAATGTTCCCAGACATCTAGAACCTATTTCATGTAAAAAATCAAAACAATAAAATGAATTAATTGTTTTAATTAACGTCTATCTATATTTATTTGCCAAACATAAAACTTGATGGTCTTAAACTATTATTAGGCATTAATGATAGTTTTTTTCACTTCCTTTATATCAACTTTTCTATTTTCTATATCATTATTCTCAATATAATTTTTCATCATTTGTATTGTTTTATCATTATTTTTATATACAATTAATTTTTCCAAATTAATCAAGCCTTGATAGTTTCTAGATACATTTACAATATTATACATTAAATTGATACGTGTATTAAAAGATTCCCATAACAGCGTTCCTCGACATAATCTAATCTCAACAGTTTTTTCATTTGTAGTATTAACAACCTTGTATCTATTGTGACGATTTCTATCGCTTTTAATTTTATCTTTTGCAACTTTTTTTATAACTTCTATATCATATCCATTTGATGTTTCAAACTGACACCAGCGTAAACTGCTTTTATTTCGTCCACTGATTTTGATTAATTCTTCTCGATATAATTCCATAACAGCAACCACATTTTCAATGGTTTTATTTGCTCTTTTGTGGTCTACTTCTTCTGCTTTTCTTATATTATTATTAAGATTACTTAATAGAGAACTGTATTCTTTAGAATTAAAACCTAGTGTTTTTCTATTGAAATAAATGTGTGAACCACATTTATTTCCTTTTGTAGAAACATAGTGAAACTCATTAAAAATATTTAACAGGTTTTTAAACTTATTGATATTTTTTCATAATATCCTTTTGTCATTGGACTGGAAATAATCTCAAGACCGTAGCCAATCGACCCATCTCTTTCATATACAAACAAGTCTCCAAATTCATTTTCAAGCTTTTCAGCAGTATTCAAAAGACGTCTCCACTGTGGCTCATCTATATCGTAGTTTTTATAATCATACCATTTACCAATAGTTGGTTTAAATCCGCCCATACTGCCCATCCCACCACAACTTCAAATTTGTTTGCTAAAATTATAGCACTCAATACGAATTTCTCTATCATTTCTTTATATTTGTCCATATCGTTTTATTTCACTATGGAAAATTCGGGCACCAAAGCGTCAAATCCACTTACTATTTTGAATGTTCTAATCAATAAAAAAGTCTATAGTTCCAAGAATTTGCACCATCTAATACTCTCCAATACCCAAATTTCAAATACCATTTTTCTTTTCCATTCCTGTAATTGGGATACTTTACTGATCTATCAAATAAAGCTAAATATTTTGAATTACATTTTTATTCAACAAAAAAAGCAACTGTAAAAAATTGCTTAATTTATTTTAATCAATTATTAAATTACCATTATTAGGCTTAGCAGCACTAGAATTATTATTAGATGAACTATTTGATGATGTACTACCACTTGGTTTAATAGTTGAAATACTGTTAGATGAACTACTAGAAGATGAATAAGAACTATTATTACTTGATTTTGATGTATCACCCGAAGTAACTATGCGAAAATCACCACTCTGTGCTTCGGTTTTCTTTCTAGTTACAATCTTTGTAGTTGTTGTACCATCAGCGTTTGATACTGTTTCCTCAACAATTACTTCATCAGCACTCAATGGAGCAACAACATTTATAGCTACTTCTTTATCACATTTATTTCCATAATTGTCTTCTGAAATAATTTTTAAAGTATAAGCACCAATTGTATTTACATCAATTGCACTAGTATCATACTTAACATCTGTTTGAGATAAATCATCAATTGTATAAAGAACTTTAAAATCATAAGTACTTAAATCAGTACTTTGTACTATATCAATACTTTCTGCACCTGTAATTACTGGGGCGGTAGTATCTTCAACTTTATAAGTAAAAGTTTCTTTTTCGTTTTTATATGAAACGGTAACTTTATATTTTCCAACATCTAAACAAAAATTTTCAATATTATTCAAATCTTTATCAACAGTTACCTTTGCGTTTTCCAATACATCTTTTTTTACATCGGTATCTAATTTTTCTGTATTTAAATACGTTTCAGGTTTTATATTGAATGGTGTACCAAGTTCAACTTTAAAAGTATTTTTTTTCAATACAAGATAATCTGGCTCTTTATTTAAAACGATAAAGCCTACAATGATAAATGCTATAACATACCAGTATTTTTTACAATTCTTTAAAATCTTTTCTTTCATTGTTTTAACCTTCCTCACATTTTTAGTATAGCATAGAATACTATTGTATACATATTGATATTGGAAATTCTAATAGTATTAACGGTTTCCGTCTTACCGTTAAAACACGATCACTAAACCTAGAAATCTATTCACTCCCAATAACTCTAAATTTAATGAGAAAAATATCTAATACGCTACTCACTTTTTTTGTTGGTTTGGAATAAGTCAACCGTTATGCTTATATTGCTTTATTTATTTGACTGATATTTTTTTCAGCATTTTCTTGATATTTTCATTCGTCAACACAACATTAGCGTTTTCAGTTATACTGTATTCCTCGTTTTCTATGATGATACCATGAAATATTTTCTCGTAATTTCAAGAAAGCATACGGAATGACACCAACAGAGTATAAAAATATTTCTATTATTTTATAACATTTTAACATACCAGATATTTCTTTAAAATATCATATTATTGACGAAGATATGTCAATTTTAGCGAATAGTATTGTATTGGAAATAACACATTCCACAATAGATATTCCTAAATATTTTGTTGGATATGTGGCAAGTAGGGAATTAAAAGCACCACTCAATATTACCACACATATTTTAATAGTTCTTTACGTTTTAACTTTCATATACAAGGAAACTGTACTGAACGTTTTTCTCTAAAGACGTAGGTAGATGCTTTTTTGAAATATAATGCTTTAAATGAATAATAGCACTCATGCCTTATGTCCTCCGATAGTATTATTTCTGTCTTTGCCAGTTGCTCCAACTACTAGATTCATACCTTTTAATACAGCATTTTTCCCATATTTCTGCTTCAGTTTCAAAGTTGCCTCCTGAAGTCTTTTTTCCTTTTCTAAATCTTTTTCAAGCTTTACTTCTTCTTCTTTTTTTAACTGCTCGTGATCAGTAAACAGATCCATTTGCTGTATTGTCGATTTTGTTTTAATACTGCTTTCATCAGTAATATGATTAGCAGACAATGCAAAACGTCTTATTGTTAATTTTTTATTAACACTGCTGTGTCATACCAGTTTAAAACTTTTTGTGTAACCAGCTTTGCCGATGAAATATATCTGCCTATATTGACAGTTCCATGAGCATGTTTTGGAATCTTTCGTCCATATCTGTCATCCTTTATTTCGCCAGTATAGTCAGTTTTGATGTTTTCTTTATCATAGCCAACACTTACTGTAATCTGATCTGTTACTAGTTTTTTGCCACAAGATCGAGACACAACGAGTCAATCATTTCTTTAAGGACTATTCTTCCTTCATCAAAAGTATACGGTCTGCTTAAAACCTGTCCGCTTCCCAGACTGCTGCTTTCAGGTTTATATGCCTTGATGTG
>NZ_JAHPYJ010000013.1:0-96454 GCF_019041935.1 Erysipelatoclostridium sp. MSK.7.34 | reverse complement strand
CTGACTTTTAATCAGAGGGTCAGGCGTTCGAATCGCCTGCGGGTCACCATTTAAATTTTTATAGCCACGCCCAGGTGGCGAAACTGGTAGACGCACAGGACTTAAAATCCTGCGGACCTTAAAATCCGTGCCGGTTCGATTCCGGCCCTGGGCACCATTTCTGCGGGTGTAGTTCAATGGTAGAACTTCAGCCTTCCAAGCTGACTACGTGGGTTCGATTCCCATCACCCGCTCCATAATGGAGTTAACACACTTACTAAGTAAGTGTGTTTTTTTGTATTATTACCTAACTGACAGCTTTCTTTTTTCAATAACAATTGCTGATATAATTAAAACAAGTGAAAGTAAAAGGGAATAAATTATTCCTGAAGTCGGTAAAACGTTTTTGTTTTCTAGAGCTGAAAGCGTAGTCATAACTTGTTTTTGAGGGAAAAATTGAACAACATAATTAAAAATTTCATTATTTGTTACTTGAGTGATCCCGCCAGAGACAATAGTTCCAATAATTGCAAACATATTTCCAAACATCATACTTTCTTCCAAAGATTTTGATAAGACATTACTCCAAAGACCGAATGAAGTTGCAAAGAAACATAAAAGTGCTAAGATTAAAATGAATTTCCAGAGTGCAATCGATAAAGTGATCTTAAAAACAAAAAGAGCACTGCAAATGATTATCGTGGCAGGAATAAAAAGAAAAATATAAACAACAATAAAATGACTCAATAAATACTGATAACAACTTACTGAAGTACTCAAGATGCGTTTGTTGATGCCAGTTCGTTCATCAAAGTAATATTTATAAATTTGTCCGCCAAGAAGAAGTATCACCATCATTAAGAAGCCTAATATATTTGAAGCACTGCCACGCTGATTATCATTAACGGGTAAGCTGTCTATTTGACCATTTATTAAGAGGGTGATAGTTTGGTTATACGTTTCACCTTTAGTGGATAAGACATCAATATTTTTATCATCTTGGACTATTATGGCATCATATTGATTTAAGACAAGTTCGGAGGTACTAGGAAGAGTATCTAGATAAGTATATTTGATCTGAGAATTTTGAGATGTGTCAATATCTCCCACGATTCCTATTTGTATTGTATGAGAAATGCTGTTGGTAAAGTATATTGCAAGTGCAATGATAATAGGAATCAAAACAAGATAAGTAATTAGAAATGCTTTGTTGTGCTTGATTCGATATAATATTAGTTTTATGAGTTTGTACATTCTTTTTCCTCCTAAATATAGTCTTCTGGACGATAGTTTTTATGGACAACAAGTAGTAAAAGTGAAGATAGTGTCAAAAGAGCAAACATGATCCACCAGTAATTAGTACTTTGTCCATCGTAAATTAATTGAAAAATACAATCGACAGTCCATTTGATTGGTGAAAAACTTGCAATCTTTTCAAAAATAGCACCTAAACTCGCGATTGGGAAAAAGATTCCAGATAGAAAGCCTAATACAGACATTGAGTTTGATAAAATAACATTTGTGAGTTCTTCACTATGAAGAGTAACACAAATAGCACTGCTTAATATTGTAAGGAATAGAACAAAGTTTATTATTAAGAGAATTACATATCCGATTTTATCACTACCGAAGTTTACCAATGATATCGTATCAAAAATAATGATATTGATTGTTAAGGCAAGTGCCATGAATAAAAAACATGTGAGAATCTTTGAGCTGTAGATCGACACGCGAGATACAGGGCTGTAAAAGATTCGGGTATTTCCGTTTTTGATATGCTTTTCTAGAAAAGCATTAGCAGGGACAGTAGCGCCCATCATCGCAATAAAAAATATCATTGTTACACCGTAAAAATCATAGGAACTGATTATAGTTGTATGATATAAATTATCAAATAAAAACCCCATTAATAAAATTAAGATTGTAGGAAAAATAAGAAAAACAGATAAGGTACCTGGGCTGGAAATAAGATTATATAGATCGTGTTTAAATAAAGTCCAAAATTTTATCATGATCAATCCCTTAGCTTCTTCCCGGTTAGACCTAAAAATACCATCTCTAAATTTCCTTCTTCTGTTTCCATTTTATTAATATGACATTTTTTGTGAACAAAAAGCATAATGATCTTATCTAATGCGTCGTAATTTTTAGAAACTGTGATTTTAAAATTATCTGCATTAGTTTTGATCTCTTCAACACCATTGATAGTACTTAGTGATATTGCTAGATCGGCTGGAAAATTATCAGCATAGATGGTGTAGATAAGAGTGTCTTTATATTTGGCTAAAAGTTCTTTTAATGTTCCTTCGGCGATCTTAGTGCCTCTATCCATAATAACGATTCGATCAGCGATTTCTTCAACTTCTTCCATATAATGGGTCGTATAAATAATAGTTGTACCTTTTTCTTTTAACTCCTTTAATGAGGATAAAATATAATTCCGTGATTGTGGATCAATTCCTACGGTTGGTTCATCTAGAATTAATAATTTAGGATTATGGGCAATTGCACAGGCTATATTTAAACGTCGTTTCATTCCACCACTAAAGGTTCTAGGATCATCATTTTTTTTATCGGATAAGCCGACAAAAGTTAAGGCATTCATTACTTGTTTTGGTAAATCTTTCTTTTTAACACCGTATAATGAAGCGAAAAAGGCTACATTATGATAGGCTGAAATATCTTCGTATAATGCAATTTCTTGAGGGACAATACCGAGTTGAGCTTTTATTTTATTAGAGTGAGATGTTAAGGACAAGTTAAATATGTTAATGGTGCCAGTATCACTGGTTAAAAGTGTTGATAGAATATTGATTGTGGTACTTTTACCAGCACCATTAGGCCCTAATAAGCCAAGAATCTCACCATCATAGACGTTGAAAGATAAGTTATTGATAGCCTTGTTATGCTGGTAGCTTTTATTAATATTTTTAACTTCTAAGATTTTTTTCATATTATTTCCTCCTATCTACAATATAGCTGATTTAGTTTGTAGAGACTACAAACTCTACTTTGCTTTTAAGGAACTATTGGTTGCAAAGCTGGTTGCGAATAAAAAAATGATATTTTTTATAAAAAAGTGTTGCAGATCATATAGAGATAATGTTAATATATAAGTAACGAAAATGAAATGCGGGTGTAGTTCAATGGTAGAACTTCAGCCTTCCAAGCTGACTACGTGGGTTCGATTCCCATCACCCGCTCCATAATGGAGTTAACACGCTTACTTAGTAAGTGTGTTTTTTTGTGAAATGATGCTAATAAGATGCAATTTTGATGTACGATGAAAGTAATAGAGGTGATACTATGAATAAAATTTTGATCGTTGAAGACGAACAGGCAATTTGTAGACTAATTAAGATTAACTTATCAGATGCTGGATATAGCTGCAAATGTGCTTATGATGGGAAAGGAGCAATTGAATTAATTGAGTATAATCAATTTGATTTAATTTTACTAGATATTATGTTACCAGAAATTAATGGCTATGAATTAATGGAATATATTCGTCCTTTAGAAATTCCAGTGATTTTTTTAACGGCTAAAGGTGATGTAAAAGATCGGGTTAAGGGATTGAAACTGGGAGCTGAGGATTATATTGTTAAGCCTTTTGAGATTATTGAATTAGTTGCTCGGGTAGAAACGGTACTGCGCCGTTATCATAAAACATCAACAGTTTTAAGTGTTTATGATATTAGTGTAGATACACTTTCACGAGTAGTGAAGAAAAATGATCAAGTAATCAACCTAACAGTAAAAGAATATGATTTGCTACTGTTGTTTATTCAAAATAAAAATATTGCTCTTTTCCGTGATCGAATTTATGAAGCGGTATGGGGTGATTATTATATGGGAGATAGCCGAACTGTTGATCTTCATGTACAGCGAATGCGAAAAAAGCTTGGATTGGAAGATAAAATCGTACCAGTTTACAAAGTTGGTTATCGTTTGGAGGGAGATTGATGAATTTTTTTTGGAAGCTGTATTTTAGTATCATGGCAATAACGCTCACCTGTTTTAGTGTGGGTGGCTATATGCTGATTCAAACGAGCTTCGATAATTCCTTCGAACGCGAAGTGGAGGCTGTTTATCAAGAAAATGATATTTTAGTTAATTCGTTAACTTTAGAATTGCTCCCACATCTAGAGGAACTTACGATAAAAGGCGGAACTTTTCAAGAACGGCTTGATTTGCTTAAAAACTTAGTTTCTAATATGACAGTTGAGACATTTAATGGTAATGTTTCGTTTTGTATTCGAGCGGAAAATGGAGATGTAGTATATCAAAATGATACTTTTAATGATGACCATAAATTGTTTGATAAAATATCTCAAAATGAGCGGGGGTATATTGTTCAAAAAGATAAGGAGCATTATAAGTTACAATCTCTTCGAATCTTTTCTTTGAATGGGACTAAGTTGTATTTTGAAAATGCGCGAGATATTTCTGAACTTTTTTTAAATCGTGAAAATCAATTTGGAACACTGTTTTATTATACGATTATATTATTATTAGCTAGTGGAGCAGTTATTTTTGCTGTAACTAGATGGTTGGTTAGCCCAATCAAAAAGCTGTCTAAAGCTACTAAAGGGGTGGCTGATGGACATTTGATTGTTCCTGTAGTAGTTAGCAGTGAGGATGAGATCGGTCAGTTAACAAAAGATTTTAATACTATGACTGAGCGTTTGAGTACAACGATGAAAGAACTGCATGAAGCGGTTGAACGTCAAGAAGTATTTGTCGGAAATTTTGCCCATGAATTAAAAACACCTCTGACGTCGATCATTGGTTATGGTGATATGTTACGTTCGAAACGTTTGAATGAAGAAGAAGTTATTGGCTATTCTAATTTGATTGTTGAAGAAGGAAGACGTCTTGAGGCAATGTCAATGAAACTGCTTGAATTGATTGTTTTGAAAAAACAGGATTTTAAAATGTATTGGGTTACAGCTGAGACATTTTTTCAAGGAATTGTAGATACTGTAGATTTATTGATGAAAGAGCAGCAAATTGAGTTTATTATTGAAATTGAGCCTGGAAAATTGTATATTGAACCAGATTTAATGAAGACAGTGTGTTTAAATTTACTTGATAATGCCCGTAAAGCAGTTGGACAAAACGGTAAAGTATATTTAAGAGGAAAGGTATTGGCAACAGGGTATCAGTTTGTTGTCAAAGATAATGGTTGTGGTATTGCAGCAACGGAATTGAGTAAAATTAAAGAAGCATTTTACATGGTTGATAAATCACGTTCACGAAGTGCTGGCGGGGCTGGGTTAGGTTTAGCGATATGTGAACAGATTATTGAACTGCATCATGCATCAATTAATTTTGAAAGTGTTTTGGGACAGGGAACTACTGTAACCGTTGTTTTAGAAGGAGTGAAAGTTGATGAGGTATAGTAAAAATATTATTAAATTTGCAGCTGCAATAATTTTGTTGATCATCATTCCGTTAGTTCCGTTAACAGTTTCTAAAATACAAGATGATAAATTAATTGAGCATCTTCAGGTCGAAAAAATAAAAAGTGATAATAATGAAATTCAAACAAGTAAGTTGACAGTCGCTGAAAAATTAGAGTTGATTGGTGACTATGAAAATAAGGAAAAAAATATTATTACTACGACACAAGTTCAAGATATGAGTGATGAAAATATTACGAGAATCCGAACGATCATTAATGAGCAATTAGTTATATTGAAGAATCTTGGTATTTTAACTGATTTTAATTTTGACGGAAATTATGTGTGTTATAATTATACATTAAGACGCTATAGTAATGTGATTGATTCTAGTAAAAGTGTCAGTGTTTATCAGGTGAATTTTACGAATGAAGAAGGAATCTTTAATGCCACTATAGATGTTGATACGCACTTAATATATCAATATAATTATTATAATAAAAAATATATAGCAAGAAATTATGAAGTGATTTATACTTTTGGAACAGCATATCTTGGTTTGACTGAACAAGAAACTTATAAGTATTTATTCGGAATAATTGATAATCGCACCGATTCAGTAAGTGTTTCTAGTTATAATGATATTTATTGATACAACTTTGATGCTTCTTTGGTGATGTTTCTATGCATCTCTTTTATACACTTGAAAGTGTAAAAGAGATGTTTTTTTATTGAAAGGGGTAAGGTGAAGTGAAACAGATTAATAAAATGAAAGTGTTAGTAATTACT
Organism: Erysipelatoclostridium sp. MSK.7.34; assembly: GCF_019041935.1. Lineage (NCBI taxonomy): Bacteria > Bacillati > Bacillota > Erysipelotrichia > Erysipelotrichales > Coprobacillaceae > Thomasclavelia > Erysipelatoclostridium sp. MSK.7.34. Next base: position 90,284 of record NZ_JAHPYJ010000013.1, on the reverse strand, counting down.
TTGTTGATGATTGGGTTGGTTATGAGTTTATTTATTTTAGTTAACGATCAAGTTAATCAAAGTAATAATCAGCTGATAGCTGCTAATAAGGTTAAAACTAACCAAAATAAATCGGCTAATAGTGTGGTTAAAGATGAATTATTAACATTGGTTAATTTTGAAAATACGATACCTAAAGATTGGAAAGTTGATTTAGTGCAATTGAATAATGGACAATCAGTCGATCGGCGAATTTACGATGATTTAATAGCAATGTTACAAGCGGCTAAAAGTGAGGGATTAAATCCATTGATTTGTTCTTCCTATCGGACAAATGAGAAGCAAGAACAACTTTATCAAAATAAAGTAAGTGAATATTTAAGTCAGGGATATTCAAAGGTGGAAGCTAGCGATAAAGCAGCTTTTTGGGTGGCAAGACCGGGAACTAGTGAACATCAGTTAGGTTTAGCAGTAGATATTGTTTCAACAAAAAATCAGCGCCTTGATCGTAGCCAGGAAAACACAGTTGAACAACAATGGCTAATCCAAAATAGTTGGAAGTATGGGTTTGTTTTGCGCTATCCGACTAATAAAAATAGTATTACAGGGGTAGGGTATGAACCATGGCATTATCGTTATGTTGGGAAAGAACACGCTAAAAAAATAAATGAGCTGGGTGTGTGTTTAGAAGAATATGTAAAATAAAGGAAAATGATAAAAGTTTATATTGAATTCACATCAGTGTATAATATTTATACGTGAGGTGATATAAGTGACAAAAAGATTTGAGTTTGATGATGATTTAGAGGAGTTAGATATAGATGAGCCAGAACAAGATGAAGCGGTGGAGGAGACGGGAAATAAAAAGCAACGTCGTCCAAAAACTAAGAAAAAGAAAGTAACAAAAACAAAGCGAAAAACAAAGACTAAAACTAAAGTGAAAAAGGAAAAACAAGGACGTTCTAAGTTTTCAACTTTTATTTTATCATTATTGATCTTGCTTATTATTACCGGAGCATGTGTTGGCGGTTATTTTGCTTATGAATATTACATAGATCAACAAAAGCAGATTGATAATTTGCAAGAGCAGTTAGATGATTCCAAGAAAGAAAATAATTCTACTAAGCAAAAAGAAAATAAGAATGATACTAAAAAAAAGGATAATCAACAAAGCGATGATGCTGGTACTGATGAACCTCCAGTTGAAGATAATACTTCGAATGGAAATACTTCTGATCAAGAAGGAACGAATGATACGAATAATGAAACTACCGAAATGCAATGAACTGTGAGCATATCGGTGGTTTTTTTCTTAACAAAGGCAAACAAGAAAAGAAACAAAAAAATTGCGAATTTTTTTAAAAATTACTTGCAATCATATTTTATTAATGTTATTATAGACAAGCAGTAGTCGTTAGGACCTCTGCTAAGAAGACAATGCGGGTGTAGTTCAATGGTAGAACTTCAGCCTTCCAAGCTGACTACGTGGGTTCGATTCCCATCACCCGCTCCATTGCTTGAATAGCTCAGTTGGTAGAGCAATCGGCTGTTAACCGATCGGTCGTAGGTTCGAGTCCTACTTCAAGCGCCATGGCCTGTTGGAGAAACGGTTAACTCACATGCCTTTCACGCATGCATTCACGGGTTCGAATCCCGTACAGGTCACCATTTGTAAGTTAGTCCAGGATATTTATCTTGGATTTTTATTTTGTTTAAAAAATAACTGATAAAAGAAAAAGAACCTAACATAAAATTGAACTAGGTTCTTTTAACAATTAATTAGTTATTATCATTTTTTAAACCGTCAATGATATTTAATTTCTTAATTTTTTGACTGCTGAAAGCAAGGGTGGTAAAAACAATTACAAAAATTGCAATAGTTATAATGATAAAACTATTGATTGGAACACTGAATGACCGCTCAAATATTGCAGCTAGATTTTCATATAAAAAGTACATGATGATAAAGCCTAGAGGCAAACTGTAAATTAGAGTTTTAATGCCATAGAATAGACTTTCAAAATAAATCATCTTATTAAATGCTCTTGGTGTCATTCCGATAGATTTTAACATTGAAAATTCTTTTGTTCTTAATGCCATACTAGTAGAAATCGTATTGATGATGTTTGCGATACTGATTAAACCGATTAAAATGATAAAGCCATATGTGAAGATGTTAATGATTAAAATAAGCTGGTTTGCCTGCTTGATATCTTCACTTAGGTTAAAGCTGTATAGTGATTCTTCAGGATAATTATCGGTAATTTCTTTGATTTCTTTTAAAACTGCTTCATTATTATTACTCGTATAATAAATATTAGTATTATTTGAGTTTAATTGATATTGATTAATTAATTGGTTAAAAGTATCATTGCTGACTAAAAGATTTAGTGAGTAGTGAGTTTCGTGAGGAGTTTGCCCAAGTAAATACTGATTAGTATATTTAATTTTATTTAAAGTAATTTCAATTTCATCACCATTGTTATTAAATGTAGTTCCGATTAAGTGATCAAGATTTTCTTTTAAGATATCAGTTTGCTTATACTTCCGATTTAATTTAATATTATTTTCTTTGTTGATTAGAATTTGATTTTGAAGTTCTTTATTTAAATTAGGGATACTATCTAAATATTCTTGATTATAAGTAACTAAATTAAGATCAAGGAAATAAGTATTTCCATAGTTTTGTTCATTTTCTGTTAGAAATGATAATAATTCAGGATTAATATTATCTAAACTAGTTTCTAAATTTAATGATGTTTCTTTAGCAACAGCAATTTGAGTCGTATTTTTTAGATGGGCTAATTCGTTAATCAGTTCTTGATTTTGTGAATTGATATTAATATAGCCATCATAGTTGATATTGATTGAAGTCATATCATATGATTCTTTAAGATAATAAGTAAATCCAGAAGCGGTTAAAAAGAGGATAGAACTAATGATTAATGAAAATAGGGTGATTCGATAACGGTTTTTATTACGCTTAATATTTTTCATCGCTAAATCACCTTCAAAGCCAAATATTCGGCGAGTAAGGAAACTTGTTTTAATATTTCGCACCTTGATTTTAGTATCTTGTTGATTAGTGATTGCTGCAATCGGCGAAATCTTACTAGCGTGATAAGCTGGGATAATACTGGAGATAAAAATTGTGATAATTGCGCAAATAACAGCTGTCAAGATACCTTTAAATGAAATTGCTAAAGGAAATCCGATTTCTTGTCCAAGATTAGCTAAGATTGGATTGATGACTTTAAAGGTAACAGCCATTCCTCCAACTCCTGCTATCACACCTAATATAATAGCAATAATGCCAACTACTAAGCCTTCAAAATAAACAGATTGTTTTTTTTGTCGTTTTGTTGCTCCGATACTTGATAAAGTTCCAAGATAACGACTGCGTTCATTTAAGGAAATTGCAAAAGCATTATAAATCAAACCAATAGAACCAATCATGATAATGACAACAACAATGCCAACGGCTGTCATCATTGCTTGGTTAAAACCATCATTATTACTGATTCCGTAATAATAAAGAAGATTTTGATGATAACTAATATCTCCACTGTCTATTCCTAATGATTGTGCGGTATTTGAGCCGTTATCAAAAATATCATTGTCGACATGATTAAGGGTTAAATACATTTTGCTGCTTATAATGCTACTGCTGTTAGCGGTATAAAAGGAATTATAATACGATGCTTGATCGAGGTAAGTAGATTGATAAATACCGACAACTTTAAATGTTTTGACTGGTAGGGCAGCAGTAGATTCTAGTTGTTCGGTTTCAATAAATTTATCAGAAATTTGTGTTGCTCCAGTTTTAACAGTAATTTCGTCACCGACCTTTACACCATTTTGAGTTTGATAATACTTTGAAATAATGATTTCATTACTATTTGCTGGATAGTTTCCTTTCAGTAGTTTTATTTCTTTAGAGTAATTGTCTAATTGATTTAGTTCAATGAAAATAGGATTGTTTTCATCAATTAATAAAGTATCAATTTTTTGGAACAAGACACTATTTTGATATGCATCATCATTTTTTAAGCTGTCGATCTGTTGTGAGGTGAGGTTATCATAAGCAACATGCCAGCTTCCATCATAACTAGATACCTCAAGGCGCATCATTTCCATAAATGAGGTTACGAATGTAGTTACTGCGGTAAACATTGCGACTGATATGATGATTCCGACAATGGTTACAACGGTTCTTTTTTTGTTGGCTAATAATTGTTTTAGAGTAAGTTTATTAATAATATGCATCTTAGCCACCTCGCTTTAAATCACTGATTATTTTGCCATCTTTGATAGTGATTACTCGGTTGGCAAGTTTAGCGATATTATTATCATGTGTAATAATAATGATTGTTTGATGATATTTTTCATTTGCTTCTTTTAAAAGACGTATGATTTCATCACTGTTTTTACTATCTAGATTGCCGGTTGGCTCGTCAGCAAGAACTAATGAAGGTTGATTAATTAAAGCCCGAGCGATTGAAACTCTTTGTTGTTGACCGCCGGATAGTTGATTGGGCAAATGATTGAGACGATTGCTTAAGCCAAGTTGTTCGATAAGGGTATTAAATCGTTTCTGATCAACTTTTTGGTGTGCTAACTGCAAGGGAAGGGTTATGTTTTCTTTAACATTTAAAACGGGAATCAAATTATAAAACTGATAAATTAAGCCAATCTCATTACGCCTAAAAATAGCTAAATCATTTTCGTTGAGTGTATAAATATCAGTATTATTAATAATTACTTTACCGCTGCTTGGATGATCAACACCACCGATTTGATGCAATAGGGTACTTTTTCCACTGCCACTAGCACCAATAATAGCGATGAATTCACCTATTTCAACATCAAAAGAGACATTATCAAGGGCAATGACATGGTTATTTTCATCTCCATATATTTTAGACAAATTTTTTACACTTAATATATTCATATATTTCTCCTAACTGTATCATTGTTTATAGTACAGTTAGATAATAGCACAGAGATAACTGTATTACAATAGATAATACAGTTTAAATTAAAAATATCACTAACATTATTTTGTTAGTGATATGTGAGTCAAGCCGATAGCGTGATCATTTAAAATTCCTGCAATATATGTCAATAGTTGCCGTTGGGCTGTTGTGTAGACATCATAGAATGAATTAATATGGAATAATCTAAATGAGTCTCCTTCATAATTTAACATCCAATGAATAGATTCAATAAAACTGCCATGAAATTGTGGTTTTTGAACAATTGGATGATAGCTGGAAGTATTTTCTTCTTGATAAATACGATCGAGCATATTGGCATTATTTTTACAATCGGCGGAAAAATTCAAAATACGTGTTTTAGTTGGATCATCGGGAGCGATTGTTGCAATCAGATCATAATTTGCTGCAGCAAAAAGCTGATTATAAATTAAATTTTTAATTACGGTATTATCCATTTTATCACCTGTTTTAATATATGCACAAAAATAAAAAAGATAACCAATCTGTTACAATTGATTATCTTGATATTTATCACGTGTTAATTCAAAAAGCTCGAGGTCTAAAAATTCACCACGTTTGTAAGCGTGTTTTTTTAATGTTGCGAGGTATTCGAAATTATTTGCAAGCAGAACTTTTCTACTGCCGATATTACGACTGAAAATCTCTGCTTTAATAATCTTAGTATCGTAATTATCAAATATATATTTAATAATCATTTTTACTGCTTTTTTCATTATACCTTGATGCCAATAAGGCTCTCCAAGCCAATAACCAATTTCAGCTAGGTGGCTATAAATGTCTTCACCAAAAGTAATAGAAATTGCTCCTGCGAATAATCCGTCGACAATAATAGCATATTCGATTAGGTTATTATTACTGTTTTGAGTAATAAAGTTTAAATAATTTTGAGCGTCTTGTGGTGTATAAGGATAAGGAAAAATATCTTTTAGGTTTGCAGAAACTTGAGGGTTGTTTGCCAAAGCGGCTAAGGCAGATTGATCACTTAGCTGGTAAGGTCTTAATCGTAAATCCATTATGGTAAAGGTTTATCCTCTGCAGTATAAATAGCATACCATTCTTCACGAGTTAATTTAACCTCAACTCCTTTAATAGTATCAAGCATATTTTTTATACTAGTTGTTCCGGCAATTGGCTGCATCTGTGCCGGGTGACGCAAGATCCAGGCTGTTACAATTGCTACCTTTGAAACGTTATACTTATCAGCAAGTTTATCTAGCTGTTCGTTTAGTTTAGGATATTTAGGGTTATCAATAAAAGTATCTTCGCTTAATGAAGATCGTATCGTTGACCATGGCTGAATCGTAATGTCATTTAATCGGCAGTAGTTTAAAATATCGCCATCATGGTCAATTCCTTCATCCATATTGGCATAGATACCGCTATCGATCATTTGAGCGTGTGCCGGACCAAATTGTAATTGATTAATAATGATTGGCTGTTTACAATATTTTTTTAGTAACTCGATCTGACCGGGATTTTGGTTTGAAACACCAAAATATCTTACTTTTCCTGCTTGATATAATTCATCGAAAGCTTCACTAACTTCTTGAGGGTCCATTAGGGCATCTGGACGATGTAGTAATAAAATATCTAAGTAATCTGTCTGCAATCTTGATAAGATACTATCGACACTTGCTAAAATATACTCTTTAGAAAAATCAAAACAAATTCCAGGGCGAATCCCGCATTTTGATTGAATAATCATTTCTTTTCTTAATTCAGGATGTTTTTGTAATACTTTACCGAATAATTCTTCTGATTTTCCACCACCATAAATATCAGCATGATCAAAGAAGTTAATACCAGCTTTTAATGATTCTAATACCAGGTTTTCAACTTCTTCGGGAGTTTTTGATGCGATGCGCATGCAACCAAGCGCTACTTTTGAAACCTTTAAATTGGTTTGTGGTAAACTATAATATTCCATTTTATTTCCTCCTTATATAGATACATTTGATTATATCATGATTGTAAAAATCATGGTATACTATATCCAAGGTTAGGTGATAATATGAATGTAAAATTAAAGATTTTTTGTGGCTTTTTAAGTGGTGTAATTATAGGATTTATCTTTTCACCAGTTAAACACGGTGTAAATGTCAGAGTTTGTAATAATGGTAATCATGATCGAGGTGAAGGATAATGTCATATCAAGTTATTAAAATGATTGTTTATGTAGTTTCGGTGATGCTGTCAATGTGGTCTTTAAGTTGTTTTAATTTTGATAATGTAATTCGTAAAGCAAAGGTAAGAGAATTTTATTTATTCTTTTTAATTGCTTCATTATGTTTAGGATATTTATTAGGTTCTTTTATTTTAGAATTTACAACGATTCATTTTTAACATATTTTTAAATCTCTTCCATATAATTATGTGAGGTAATTATATGAAAGAGATAAGTGTTAAATTGGGAGTCGTTTTTTTAATTGCAGTAATCTTTTTATCAATTAATGTTGGGGTAAAAAAAGATGAAACAATCAAAGGTACAGAGACTAAAGAAAAAAAAGAAGAAAAAGAGGAAAAAGCAGTTCAAGTAGCAGTAACAATTGATAATAACGTTAATTATATCGATTTAGATGATTATCTTTTAGGAGTCGTTGCAGGAGAAATGCCGGCAAAATTTGAAACAGAAGCATTAAAAGCGCAAGTTGTCGCGAGTCGGACTTTTGTTTACAATCGCAATTTAAGCGTTGATAATACTACTAATAGTCAAGTTTATTTGACTGAGGATAAAATGCGGGAAAACTGGGGTGATAAGTATGATGAGTATCATCAAAAAATTGTTGCGGCTATCAATGATACTAACGATGAAGTAATGAAATATGAGGGAAAATATATTACGGCAATGTTTTTTTCTTCAAGTAATGGCTATACTGAAAATGTAGAAGATTATTTTGATTCGAGTGCTTTGCCTTATTTGCGAAGTGTTGACTGTCATTGGGATTTATCGATTGATCCAACTAATAGTCGGTCAAAAACTTTTACTAAACAAGAACTAAAAGAAAAATTTAATTGTGATAGCTTAGACTTTAATATTATTGCGTATAAAAAAAGTGGACGTGTTGGAACCCTTAGTGTTGGTGGAAAAAATTATAGCGGACGCAAAGTTCGCGAGATCCTTGGATTAGCTTCAAGTTGTTTTACGATCAAATATGAAAATGGTAAATATACATTTAATACGCTCGGTAGCGGTCATGGAGTTGGGATGAGTCAATACGGTGCTCAGGGAATGGCTCTTGAGGGAGCTAGTTATAAAGAAATTTTAAATCATTTTTATACAAATGTTGAAATTGTAAATAATTAGTATAAACCTGATTTTAGTGGAAACACTACAAATGAGGTGAAACAATGAAACTATTTATGAAAAGAAATCGACGGGTTTTAGTCTTTACAACGGTAGTGATGTTATTTTTAGTCGGAGTAGGGGTAATTCAGTTAGTCGTAAATCAATATCGTCCGCTTAAAGACACTGCGGTTGTAAAAGTGGAAGATAATAAAGATAAAGATACTGACAAAGAGGATCCCCAAGCACCAGCAGAAAAAATGGTAAAGCCGGTTGGTGATGACATTAAAATCGTAAAAAAATTTTATGATTCAAGTTTAAGTGATGAAGAATTAGAAAAAGCATTAGTTTATTTTGAAGGTGTTTATCGCCCTAATCTAGGTATTGATTTTTCAAAAGACAATAAAGCTTTTGAAGTAACTGCGGCCTTTTCGGGAACAGTAACTAAGAAAGATAATGATGCACTGTTAGGTTGGATTGTAACGGTAACTAACGAAACTGGTGTCTCTGCAACTTACCAATCTTTAAGTGAAGTAAATGTTGAAAAAGATGCGGTGATTAAACAGGGTGATAAGATTGGAACTAGTGGTGAAAACGTCTATGAATCTGAATTAAAGAACCACTTACACTTTATTTTAGAGAAGGACAATCAAGCATTAAACCCCGAAAAATATTTTAATCAAGAGGTCTCAAAAATAGCGGTATAATCAACCAAATAGTGATAATTAAAAAAATTATCGCTATTTGGTTTTTTGCCTTGTAAATATCTAAATTCATGGTACAATAGTTAAGAAAAAATAAGGAGGACGAATGATGGCATTATCAAAAGAAATTGGTATCGATTTAGGTACTGCAAATATTTTAATTTATGTCAAAGGTGAAGGTATTGTTGTAAATGAACCTTCTGTAGTAGCGATAGATGATGAAACAAAAAAACCTTTAGCTGTGGGTCAAGAAGCTAAAGATATGTTAGGAAAAACACCAGGAAGAGTAAAAGCAATCCGTCCATTAAAAGATGGAGTTATTGCTGATTTTAGAATTACTGAAATCTTAATTACTCATTTTATTAATAAATTAAACTTGAAAGGGATTTTTTCAAGACCAACGATCTTAATTTGTTGTCCATCAAATATTACATCAATTGAAAAAAGTGCAATCAAAGATGTGGCTGAAAGATGTGGGGCTAAACGTGTTTTTATTGAAGAAGAACCAAAAGTAGCTGCAGTTGGAGCAGGGCTTGAAATCTCTAAACCAACAGGAAATATGGTAATCGATATCGGTGGGGGAACTACTGACATCGCAGTATTATCATTAGGTGATATTGTTACTAGCAGTTCTTTAAAAGTTGCTGGTGATGTAATGGATGAAGATATTATTAAATTTGTTAAAGATAAATATAAGTTATTGATTGGTGATCGCACTGCTGAACAAATCAAAATGGAAATTGGAATTGCAATCAAAGGAATCAGCGAAGAAACATTTGAAGTTAGAGGACGTGACTTAGTTACAGGATTACCTCATACAATCACTCTTACAGCTGATGAAACAGAATTAGCATTACGTGAAACTTGCCAAACAATCGTTAGAGAAACTAAGCATGTCTTAGAACAAACACCTCCAGAATTAGCTGCTGATATTATGTCACGTGGTATCTTCTTAACAGGTGGAGGCGCTTTATTAACAGGATTAGATCATTTATTAGAAAATGAGCTTGGGGTACCAGTATTTGTAGCTGATGACGCTTTAAACTGTGTAGCAAATGGTTGTGGTGTCATGTTAGAAAATACTCACTATGTAAAATAATTTTAAGGATATGGAAACATATCCTTTTTTTGTACTGAAAAGTCATTTCAAGAAATACGTTTCATAGATATGAAATGCTGAAACGCAGTACCTAAATGACTTTGGAAGATTGTTTTAAGTTTATTTCTTGTTAAAATTTGAATATAGAAATAAATGGAGGGAAGAGCAATGGTACATAGAGTTAAACAGATTAGTATAGTGGTATTAAGTATGTTGGTTTTGTTGAGTACTTTGATCGTTGGGACTTATGCAAAAGCAACTAATTTGGTATCAAATGGTGATTTTAGTCAAGGAACTAATTATTGGAGTATGAATCAAAGTGATGGTTCGTTAGCAATGATGTCGAGTGATAATCATTCTTTAAAGGTACAGATTGAAAAGGTCAATAGTGATGACTATTGGTGGTCCTTAACACTCAAGCAGGATAATATTGCCTTATCAGCAAATAAAAAATATCAGTTATCATTTGACGTAGAGGCATCAATGAGTGGAGATATTAGTTTGGATATTGAAAGCACAAGCGATTATAATAAAAAATACTTAGATCGTCAAATGATAGCGGTTAGTAATCAAAAGAAAACATATACATTTGATTTTGAAAAGAAAGACGATGATGCTGTCACTTTAGTTTATCATCTTGCTAAAGGCGATGGAATCAGTGATTTTAGTAATCAAATAATCAAGCTTTCTAATGTTACAATTATTGAAATTGGCGATATTGAAATCCAAAAAGCAGGTGATTGGTATTTAAATGAAGGAGATGGAGCGAACGGTAAATTGTCAGGTGAGCCAAATGATCTTAAGGTTAAAGTTACTAGTATTAATCAAGAAAACTATTGGTGGGCTTTATCTTTAAAAAAGGAGAATTTAGTATTAAGTGGAAATAAGATTTATAAAATAGTTTTTGATGCTAAAGCTTCAAAAGCTGGAACAATTGGTATTGATATTGAAAAATCAGCAGATTATAATGTCAAATATTTAGATAAACAGAATTTTGATTTAACTACTACGAGTAAAGAGTACAGTTTTAATTTTATAAAAAAAGATAATGATGATGTTTCAATTGTATTTTTATTAAATGAAGGAGATGGAATTAGTAATTTCAAGGATGAGACTATTAATATTAGAAATGTTCGTATAGAGGAAGTTAATGATTTAGGTGATGAATATGTTGTAAATGGTGATTTTGAGACAAATACAACAAGTGGCTGGAATACGTATAACAGTAATGGTTCAAATTTGAAGATCAATGCAGTAAATCAACAATTAGAAGTAACTTTTCCAAACTCAAATGGCAGTAACTATTGGGATTGTCAATTGTTTCAAGGAGATATTCTTTTAGATAATGGAATCTATCGTTTATCTTATGATTTAAAAGGCAGTAAAGCTGGGACTATTTACTTTGATGTTGAGGATACTGGTGATTACGCAACAAAATATTACCCAGAAACAATGGTTGATTTCACAAAAGATGTTCAAACATATAATTTTGAGTTTGAGATTAATGCTGATAATTTATTAGGGACTCAAAAAAATGCTAAGATCCAGTTTAATTTAGGTCCCAATGAACATTGTGACAGCTTGGCTGGAGAAACTTTATATTTTGATAATATCAAGATAGAGAAAATTGGTTCTGGTGCAGGAACTGGTGAATTACAAACGACTAATGTGACTTTTGATGGAAATGATGTTTTAGTTAATAATTTTAAAGGTTTAGGTGTTCAATGGGATCCTTATGTTGTTCACCCTTTAACTGATGAAGAGTGGCAAACAGTGACTAAGCGGGTAGATTTCTTAAATCCAGCTTTTGTTAGATGCATGATCTACGCTAATACATATTGCGAAGGTTTTGATGATGAGGGAAATCCTATTTATGATTTTGATAGTTTGGCAAATCAGGCATTGATTAGAGAATTAGATTATTTAGAAAGTAGAGATATTGAAGTAGTTTTAGGTGAATGGGAGACACCAGGTCGTTTTGGTGGTGAATTCGAAGGAATTACTGTTGATGATCCACGCTGGGCAAGCATTATTGGCGGATTTTTAGATTATTTAATTAACCAAAAAGGTTATACATGTATTAAATATTTTAACTATGTAAATGAAGCTAATAGTGATTGGTCATATTGCGGTGATTTTGATAAATGGCAAACAGGAATTAATTATCTTCATACTGAATTAGATAAATATGGATTAAATGAAAAAATAAAAATTACGGGACCTGATACTGTATGGGATAGTGATAATACTTGGTTAAAAGAGATTAATTCAAATCAAGATTTAGATGCTAAAATAGGGCTATATGATACTCATATGTATCCAACAATTGATGAAATTACAAATGGTACTATTGAAGAAATGGTAGCGGAACAACGCAGTTGTGTGACGGGAAAAGACTTTTATATGACTGAAATCGGAATGGTTACTGGCAAAAGTGATGGGGATTCACAACCATATACTAAAGAATTTAGTTATGGAGTTATTATGGCTGATGCCGCAAGTCAAGTTATGCGTGGTGGTTTTTCTGGTTTAGCAATTTGGGATTTAGATGATGCTATGCATGATCAGCAAAATGGATTTCCCATTACAGATATTCGTTCTTTAAAACAGTGGGGATTTTGGAATTCTGTTGCTGGACGAGTTTTTAATCAACCAGAAGAAGAAGAGATACGACCATTCTTTTATACTTGGTCATTAATGGCAAATCTATTCCCACGTAATAGCAAGATCATTGGTTCAACAGCAAATAAAGAATTAAATGGTCTTCGAACAGTTGGGATGGAAAAAGATGGTCAAATGACATATATGATTGTCAACGATTCAAACAGTCCCAAAGAAGTAACCATTGATGTTAAAAATCTTAATGCTAATAACTTAAAATTATTCAAATATGACTATTTTGATAATGATCGTAAGGTCGATAGTAATGGTTATCCGGTCGCTAGTAAGGTACTTGAAAATGTCAATCTTGAAGAAGGATATGAAGTTTCTTTACCATCTGGTGGTGTGGTGATGCTCTCAACTATTGATATTGAAGATGCTAAAAAGGAATTAGTTGATCAAAACGATTCTAAACAAGATAATGAAAACAAAAATGAGGTAGCAATCAAGACAGGTGATGATTTAAAGGCTGCTGGATTTATGATTTCTGGATTACTTGCTACGGCATTTATCTATGGCATGAAGAAAAAAGGATAGTAGTGATAAGCAAACCAAATTTGGTTTGCTTTCATTTTTATGAAATGCTATTTCATTTTAAGTGAATTAAAAATATTATATTTTGAAAAGCTATTCCAATTGTTTATGTAAGGGTTTACATTATTGATTGATTGATTAAAAATAAGATTATGGAGAGCAAATAAAAAGGATATGGAGGAAAGGTAATATGAAGGGAATGCATAAACATGCGATAGCTTTATTGTTGAGTGCATCATTGCTGCAGTCTAACGTAATGCCCCTATGGGCCAATACTGCACCGTCAGTTCGGGAAACAAATCAAGTAGACGAACTAGATGATTTTTCTAAAGTCTTAAATCATAGTGACGGGTGGCAAACAGTCATTGATGAGCCAAATAATTTTTTTGGTGATTCAAGTCGCTTGATTAGGACAGAAGATAGTGCGCAATATTTGGTTTATCAATTAGATAATCTAACAGATTTTAAAGTTAGAATGCATAGTTATTTAAGAAATCTGCGTTATCTCGTAAATATTTATCAGTCTAATGACTTAAGCAGCTGGGAAGCAGTAGACTATACTATTACCAGCGCTAAAACTAGTGATTCAGCTTTTTGGGGTACATTTGATCTTATGCCTAAGAATATTTTAGATGGGAAGAACAAATATTTAAAAATAGAAATAAAGAATAATGAAAATGCTGATCAAACAAAAACAGTAAAAGGCAGTGATGAAGTTAATTTTCTTAAAGCTGTTCAAATTGGTAAAGTAGAGTTGACGGATAGTAAAGCTGGATTAATTACTAATACAAATACTGATTTAAAAGCAATTAAGTTAGAAGGATTTGATGATAGCAAGACTTCTACATTAAAAATATCAGAAAATAAAACAATAAAATTAATTAATCCAACAATTTATGATGTAAAGATTGAAAGTAGTAATCCTAAAGTCGTAAAATATGAAAATAATCAGATTATTGGTGTTAGTAATGGAACTGCTTATTTGAAAGGGATAGTACCCGGGGAGCTTGAAGTATTTAGGTATGAAATAAAGATTGGAACTGGTGAAAATTTGGATATTTCACCTAAGTATACTAAACCAGCTGATGATACAGGTGATAGCCGTTATATTAAACAAGGAAATGGTGAAGAAACAGATAATCTTATTACTGTTGATCCTGATAATATTATTGTAAAAGATTATATGGGTGGAGCCATGGAACTTGAGATGATTGAATGGTTTGATATGGATGATGCTCGTTGGGAACGTTATTTTCAAAGAATTCAATATATGGAGTTAGGCTTTGTCAGATGTATGTTAGCAGCTTATTGGTATTGTACAGGATTTGATGATCATAATAATCCTATTTATGTTTGGGATTGTTTGAACGAAGATGGTAGTCCAAAATATTATTCTCGTGATGGTTATCCAATTGACCCATTAGGAAATAACATTGAACCGAATATCAAAAGGATGAAACGTTTATATCAATTGTTTGATTTCTTTAAAAAGAATAATATTACTGTAATGACAGGTGAATGGCAATATCCTGAAGCAGCAGAATGGTATTATGTGCCAGGTGAAAATTTAAAACAATATAATTTAACTTTAGATGATCCCCGTTATGCTCAAATTGCAGCGGATTTTATTGAACATATGGTAAAGGATAAAAATTATACTTGTATTGAACAATATGATTTAGGTAATGAGGTAAATATAAATCCTGGATCATATCAGTATGATAAATGGAAACAAGCAAATTTAAATCTTTATGATCAGTTAAAGCAAAGAGGTTTAGAAAAGACAATTTCGTTGACACCGGACCTAAGTTACTGGTTAGATTTATGGTATAACCAAAGTATTGCTGATCTTCATGATGTTTTCGAACAGTATGAATTCCATTGGTATGTAAATGAAGTTAATTTAAAAAATGGAGTTTTTGAAAATGAAATGCGGATGTTAGTTAATAATGCCGCTGGTCAGGATAATCCTGATAAAAAGGTCTATATGGGTGAAGTCGGAATGCGCGATTATTTGAATAATGTTGATCAAGTAACAAATATAGACAGCTTTGAATATGGATTATGGATGGCTAATATTCTTGTACAAGGAACAAGGGCGGGAATGTCTGGATTAACAGCCTGGTCACTAGATGATTCTGTGCATATTAATGGTCCAATGACTTATGATTATTCAGTAGATCAAAAATCATTGATGAAAGTCTGGGGACTATGGAATTCACTAGGTGAATATCAGGGAGTATCGGAGGATATACGACCATGGTATGTACCTTGGGCATTAGCAAGTAAATTTATGCCTAAAGGGTCACAAATAATTTACACTAGTCCAACTGAACAGCAAGTGTATTCAACGGCTGCCATCAATGGAGATGATTTAACAATATCCGTAGTAAATCATTCAGGTAAAGAACAGCAAGTGTTGGTAAAAATTCCTGAGGCGACTAAAAAAGTGGATTTAAGTGTTTATGCTTATTTTAAAGATGATTTAAATCAAGATGAAAACGGATATCCTGTTCGTTCTGATTTTAAAAAGAATCTTGATTTGCAGGAAGGAATTGTTTTAACTTTACCAGCTGATGGTAATCTGGTTTTAACTACTATGGAGGGTGAAAATAAGTTCAATAGTAAGGATAGCGGATATTTTAGTGACTCAATGCAGTCATTACAAAATACGGTTGATTATCAAAATATTGGCTTTAACTCATATGAAAAACATCCTAATAATGCTCAAAATCGAATTAATATGAATCAGGATATTTTTGGGGATGTGACAAGGATTAATCGTGCCGGCAAAGATAAAGCTTCTTTGGTATATCAAAGGGCTGAAGGAATTAAAAATTTTAGAATTCATAGTTATGTTAAAGGAGCAGTTGGAAGTAATTTTAAAGTTTATGGTTCGAATGATAAAAATGAATGGACAGAAATAAAAATAAATGAAATAGAGAAGTATTCACTAACTAAGGGATGGAAATTTGCAGTATTAACTCCAGAGTCAGAAATCGAATATAAATATATAAAAATTGAGTTAGGAAACGAGGTATCAAGTACAGATATTCAAGTTGGAAAAGTAGAGTTAACGAATCAAAGTGAATTCAGTGAACCGCTCAAATTAGAAATACCTGATGATGCTCAAAGTAGTGAATATAAAGAAATTATGAAAGATGTTCAACTTGCTACAAATGATATAATGAGCATTTATTCAATAAGCGGCTTTGAAAATTTACCTGAAAATTGTACGTTAAAGAGCAGTGATGAAAATATTGTTAAAATTACTGATATGTCATTTAAGGCAGTTAATTCAGGTAGTGCTTTAGTTAATGTTTATAGAGATGGAAAAATAATTGGAAGTATCATTGTCAATGTATATGCTTTCCATGATTCTGTTGAAGATGGTAATGGATTAGTATATCAGCTTAATAATATGAAGTATGATTTAATGGCAGATGCTAATGATACAACATTTTCACGAACTAATGATGGAGGAAATGTAATTTATAAGTTAGCGGGTATTAAGGATTTTTCAATTAGAGGATATGTGGCAGATAGTAATGATAAATTGTTTGAACAAATTAAAATTTACGCTTCCAAAGATGGAAATACTTGGGAAAGTATAGAAATCAAAGTAGACGGTATAAATGCTTTAAGCAATCCATATTGGCATTATGCAAATATTATTCCTCAAGAAGCAATTACTAAGGATTATGATTATTTAAAGATTGCTATTGAAGGAACATTAACAGATCATTGGAAGATTCAAGTTGGCGATGTACGTATTCAAGACAAACCATTTAATTCTGTTGTTAATAAAATTGAATTAGCAAATCAAGATTTGAAATTAGCAGTTGGAAATAGCCAAATAATTGGGGCTAAGGTTTATCCAGAAGCAGTATTCCCATTTAAAGTTATTTTTGATGCTGCTGATAATGAGATTGTTTCTGTTGATAAAGATGGTTTAGTAACTGGGCTTAAAGCTGGTAAAACAACAGTTCGTGTTTATTCTCAGGATAATCCAGAAATTTATCAAGACTGTACGATTGAAGTTACAGAAGTGATTGACAGTTCAAAGGAAATTGCAGATAGTATTAAGGAGTTAACGATTATTAATAATCAAATCGTTTTACCGGTTGTTGAAGGTTATGAAATTACAATTAAAAGCTCAAGTATCCCTAATATCATCGATTTAGATGGTAAAGTAACACCAAGTAATCAGGATGAACAAGTAGCATTGGTCTTAGCAGTAAAGAATAAGGCTACGAATGTAGTATCTGATACCGCAAATATTATTGTAACTGTTGCTAAAAAAGATGAAACAGTTATGATTGAATTTGATATTACTGATGTTGTTTTAAAAGTTTATCAAGAATTTGATCCACTAGCAGATATTAAAGTATTTGAAAATGATACAGATATTACAAAGAATGTACGGATCATAAGTAATAATGTTGATTTAAACCATCATGGTAAATATTTTGTCACATATGAAGTAACTGATAGTAAAAATATTACGCATAGCCATACTCGCAATGTTGAGGTTAGAGGAATTAAATCAATCAGTTGTCCAGAGTATCAAGTTGATCTTACTAGTTTGAAGGACCTGGACCCAGATGTATTTTTAAATATTGTTAAAGTAGATAAACAAGTTATTTTAGATAAGCTCAATAGCAAATTAATTGATGACCAAATAATTATTAGCTGTTATGATTTGGCAATGATGTTAAATAACAAAGAATATGTACTGACCGATAATCAATTAACGATTGTATGGAATGTTACATCAAAGATGCAGGGATTCAAAGTTCTGATGCTAGATAAGGATGGAAATGTAGTTGAGGTTCCAATGACTGTTAATGGTAAGGAAATTACTTTTATGGTTGAACAGTTAGGTACTTTTGCAATAGTTGGTGAACAAAAAGTAGAAACAAAAGAACCTGATGAAAATAAGCCAGAAAATAAGGTTGAAACAGCAGTTAAAACTGGTGATGAAGTTTATTATGCGGAATATGCTGTGTTAGGATTATTGGCACTATCATTAGTTTATGGAATGAAAAAAAGAGGATAAAACAAAACCCAAGCTTATTGAAAAAAAGTAAGCTTGGGTTATTTTATTTGTTTAATATGTCGATGGTCGATAATATGATCGGTTTCAAGTTTTAATTCTAGATTTTCATCATAGTGTCGAGCAAATAGGCAGCTATAGATAATATCAAGCATGATATGGATGGAAATCGTTGAACCAAAAGTAGAAACTTTTGAATAAATTCGTTCTCGAGAATCTAAGAATAAAACATAGTCACATAGTTTTGAAAGGCGGCTTTCTCCAAATGAAGTAATTGCAATCATCGGAACCTTACGGCGTTTCAATAGTTCTGCGGCAGCGATTACTTCGTTAGTTTCACCAGAATATGAAATTAAAATGGCACAATGATCCTTATTTGATTGGGCAGCTTGAAATAGTTGTTCATTGACCATTGGTGCAATCTGAACATTTTTTCCGATTCGAAACATCTTATATTGAAAATCAGAGGCAATTCTAAGTGGACCTGATACACCATAAATATCAATAACTTTAGTTTGATCGAGCATAATAATGATTTTTGCTAAGATATCATTGTCAATATTATTTACAGTAAGGTTGATTGAATCTTTAGCTAGTGTTGCAATGCTGTGTTTGATTGTATGGATCGTATCTCTTTTTTTAAAAGGAAAATTCGGATTTGTTTCACTATTTCTATCAAACGTATATTGTAACTGAGCTGATAATGCAATTTTAAAATCATTATATCCTTTATACTCTAATTTTTGACATAGTCTAGTTATTGTAGCGGGCGAAGTATACGTTGCTTTAGCTAACTGAGAAGTAGACATATTTAAAACATCGGGTCCATTTTTTAAAATATATGTTGCGATTAATTTTTCGGAAGTTGAGAAGTCAACGGCCATTTCTAGTTTTCTTAGTAGACTCATTTTTATCACCAATTTTAGTATACCATTTTTTTATTATTAAGTTTAATTATTTAGTTAGATAAATCAAAAAATTGCTTTTTTTCATAAATATGAAATGCTTTTTTAATCAAAATTGAATTTAATAATCACAATTTTTAATATTTAATTTTTTGGATAAGCGAAGAATTATATATTGCAAAACTTCTTGTTTCGTGTTTATGAAATATCATTTCATAAATTGCCCAATAAAATAATAAAAGTTTGAAAGGAGATTGCAACTATTTGTGTAAGTGTTTACAATCATTGTTTAGACAATTAAACTAAAAGTATAAATAGAGATTAGTAAGGAGGAGAAAAATTTAATTAATTTATGAGGGAAAAATATAAAGGAGAAAGGAATACTATGAATAGGAAATTTAAGCGATTTTTGACTTCATTATTATCATTAGCGGTAGTTGCTAGTTCTGGAATTGGACCAGTAAAAGCCGTTGATAATACCCCTAAACTGGATTCAAAAGTTTATATTAACAGTGATAATGTATTAACTAAAGATTTTGAAGGATTTGGGGTACAATGGGATCCTAGTGATTTATTTGATTACACTGATGAACAATGGTCATCTTTTTATGAAAAAGCAAGCTTTTTAAGCCCTAATGTGATGCGGGTCATGCTCCATGATGGGGACAGTTATTGTATTGGCTTTGAAGACGATGGAACTCCGATTTATGATTGGGAGTCTGTTATGATGAAGCGTGTTTATAAAATTTTAGATTTTGCTCAACAAAATGATATTCCAATCATGTTAGGTGAATGGAGAAGTATTAGTGAAAGAGGATATTTATCTTACGATGATCATGGAAAAACGGTAAATTGGAGTAGTCCTACATGGGCAAGGATGATTGGTGATTGTTTAGAGCATTTGATTGTTGATAAAGGTTATACTTGTATTAAATACTATAACATGATTAATGAACCAAATTATTATAAACGAGATCATGGTGATGTCACAAATGAATATGTATATGATCAATGGAAGCAGGCAATTACTAATTTAAGAAATGAAATGGACAGTTCTGGTATAGAAAAAATTGAAAATATCAAAATTGTAGGGCCGGATGTTTATGATTCACAAGAAGCTTGGATAAATCAAGCAACAAGTGATGAGATGAAAGATAAAATAGAATTAACAGAAGTGCATAGATATGCCCCACAAAGTGAGGTAGAAAGTGGACTTATTGAAAAGAAATTAAAGACTTGGAAAGAACAGGCTGAAAGTCTTGATCCTGAAGTTGCTGAGGAAGGATTTGCTTTGGGTGAAATGGGAATTTCAGGAACTGGTCCTGGAGATTCGCAATTGAATGCGAGAAAATACGATTATGGAGTGGATATTTTTGATTATGGTGTCCAAGCTATTCGTGCGGGATTAAAATTTGGTAGCGTATGGGGCTTTGAAGATAGTATGCATGTTCAGCATAATGATATTGTTAATAATTTCAAAGATCAATATGGACCTGCTGCAACAACAGAAGAAGGTAGAGATTATGTTGTCCATACGCCAACAGGAGATCCTTCAATTGATAATGATATCAAGATATGGGGATTTTGGAATGAACTTGGTGAAGAAATGGCAGCTCAAAATGCTGAGCATAATGTTACGGGAAGAGCTAATACAGTAAAAGCAAGTGATGAGAATCTAAAACCATGGTATTATACTTGGTCAATGTTATGCCGTTATTTTCCATCTGGAACAAAGATTCTTGAAACTACAGACAGTTATGTTGATCAGTTAAGAGTTACATCAGGAATTATTCCAGTTGCAGATGATAAAGGTGATATTAGTATTGCAGTTGTTAATAATTCATCATCTCAAAAAACATTAGAAGTAAATATGCCTAATGCAGCTAGTAAAGTTGATCTTAATCAATATTTCTATTATGATGGTGAAATTGATGGGAAAACTAGACCGGTCAATGAAAAGGGTCAATTGTTACAATATGGCACAATTGAAAATGCTAATCTTAAGGATGGTGTTAATGTCACTTTACCAGCAAAATCATGTATGATCTTAACTTCTTTAGGATATGAGGGTGAAAGTCATCCAATGAGTTTTACAACTGGTCAAACAACTGATGTTGAAAAGGTTGAAATTTATGAAACTACTAATGCTAACCAATTAGAAGTTGGTAAGTCTTATCAATTAGCAGCTAATTATATTCCATCTATTTCAAAAGGTGAAATGGAATGGTCAGTTGTTGATTATTTTGG
Organism: Erysipelatoclostridium sp. MSK.7.34; assembly: GCF_019041935.1. Lineage (NCBI taxonomy): Bacteria > Bacillati > Bacillota > Erysipelotrichia > Erysipelotrichales > Coprobacillaceae > Thomasclavelia > Erysipelatoclostridium sp. MSK.7.34. The sequence goes on along the minus strand of NZ_JAHPYJ010000013.1, from coordinate 68,798 downwards.
TAATGCTAGTGATAAAGCATTAATTGATGAAAATGGACTTTTAACAGTAAAAAAAGCTGGTCAATTTAAAGTGATTGGTAATTTAAAAGGAAAACCAGAAATACAGGATACATTAGTATTTAAGGCAACAAGTTCTAGTATTTTAGTTGATGAGTTAAATGACCTTGAAAATGGAGTTGCTTTATCTTATCAAGATATTATAAAAGATGATAATTCAGCTAATTTTAATGGTGATAAAACAGTTAAAAGAAGTGATAGTAATGCAAATGGTAAACCAGGAATTATTACATATCAAGCAAATAACATTTATGATTTTGAATTTAGTGCATATTCATTAAATAATAATCTTGATAAATCTGGAAATTTTGTAGTAGAAGTTTCTCAAAATGGTGATAGCTGGTCACCAGTTGAATGTGAGTTTATTCAAGGAAGTAAATTAAGTTCTGGCTGGTATCCATATACAATTAAAAATAAAGCGGTAATAAAAGATGATGGATATCAATATTTACGGGTAACGATCACAAGTAAGTCAGGTTATAAAACATATGATCCTCAATATGCTGGTGGATCAATATATTATGATTACCAGGGAGCATCACAAATCGATATTCAAAGTCATAATGAATTTATTGTTAAAGGACAAGAATTACAGTTTAAAGCAGAAGTACTTCCAAGTATTGCCAGCCAAGAAGTAAGCTGGAAAGTATTATCTCTTGAGGGAAAACCAACTGAACTTGCAACAATAAGTCCAGATGGGATATTGACTGCTAAGGCTAAAGGAGAAGTTGTCGTTGTAGCAACTGCTAAAGATACTGATGTTAGTGCTTATAGTCATATTAATATTATTAATGGTTATTTTGTAGATGAAATTGAAGATTTTAGTAAAATGTATCAATATGGTGAATTTGCTTTTGATGATCCTAAATCATCAAATTTCACTGATAAAACAAGGATTAAAAAATTATCAGATAGTAATCAAAGTATTGTTTATGCTTTAAGTGATATTGAAAAAGCTACTTTTGAAATCTATAAAAATGGTTCATTTGTAAATGATTCAGTAGATATTTATGTTTCTAGTGACGGATTAACTTATAATAAAGTAGAGAAAAATGTTGTAAATGCAGGTAAAGCAGCTAGTTCAACTGAATATTATTTATATGAAGTATCGACTAAAGAGTTAGGTGATAATGTAAATTATATTAAGTTAGAATTGAAAAATGATGAAATAATTTATTGTCCAATGTTAGGAAAAACAAAGATTATTTATAATCCAATTGAAAATGTTGAAGTAACAAATGTTACTTTAGATCAAAAAGAGTTATCTATTAATGTAGGACAAAGCAAAACTTTAGTTAAAAAATTAGCACCATTATATGCAGACGAGCAATTAACTTGGTCAAGCCGTGACGAAGATATTGCAAGTGTAGATCAAAATGGTATCGTTACTGCTAAAAAGGTAGGGAGTACAATTATCTATGCAAAATATAATGATGAAATTTATGCTACGAGTGTGATTAATGTTCTTGGTGAAAATATGGCATTAAATAAAGATGTTAGTGCTTCAACAGAAACAAATCAATGGAATAAAAATCCAACAGGTAAACTGGTTAATGATGGTGATTATGATACACGCTGGGTTTCTAAAGATGGGACATCAATCACTAAAGAACAAATTACAATTGATTTAGGTGAAGTGACAACTGTTGATAATGTTAAACTTTATTGGGAATCAGCAAGAGCAACAGATTTTAATATTGAAGTGTCTACTGATGGTTCAAAATATGATATAGTTGAAAAATTACGTGATGAGGATAAAAATAAATTAACTAATGAGATTTCATTTGATCCGGTTGAAGCAAGATATGTAAGAATGCAGGGATTAACACCAGCAACTAAGTATGGTTATTCAATCTATGAATTTGAAATTTATAATAATTCAGATTTAAAATTAGCAAGTAGTGTTGAATTTAAAGAAATGTCATCAGAACTGTATCTTGGTGAAAATACAGCACTTGATGTAGTTGTAACTCCTGATGATGCAACATATCAGGATGCTTCATATACTTCAAGCAATGGGTTCGTTGTTGTTTGTAAAAACAATCAGATGATTGCTGTTGGTGAAGGAACAGCAACAATTACTGCCAATGTCAACGGTCAAAAAATAACTAAAGAAATTACTGTTGTTAAAGATAATGCCCGTAAGATTGCTCAGGAGCTGACATCATTAACTGTTGAAAATGGTCGTGTGGACTTCCCGACAGTTGACGGCTACAGCTTCAGTGTATTCAGTTCTGATCTGGAAAAAGTTATTGCCAAAGACGGAAGTGTTAACTTACCGGTTGAAGATCAAGAAGTGGCACTTATTGTAACTGTATCTAAAGACGGCAGTGAAGACAGTGCAAATACTGATGAAATCAAAGTGACGGTTAAAGGTAGCAGAGATAAATATGAGCTGTTGGAAAAACGAATCAAAGAAATCGAAGAAACAGACTGGACAGTATATAAACCAGGTACAGTTAAAACATTTAAAGAGAAATTGCAGGCAGTCAAGGAAAGTCTAAATGCAGAAGTACTGTTAGTCAGTGAAGTTGAAAAAGCAGGAGAAAATCTTGAAGCAGCATTTAAGGGATTAGAGATCAAAAGTGATAAAAAGACACTTGATGCGCTGATTAAAGAACTAGAAGAACTTGATACCAAAGTATATACCGAAGTATCAGTGGCAAGAGTGGAAAAAGCATTAGAAAAAGCAGAGACAGTCAGTGAAAACGAAGATGCCAGTGAAGCAGAAGTAAATGATGCAGTTCAAGCACTGTATGAGGCAAAATTGGGATTAGTGGAACAGATCAATTATGACAATCTAAAAGATCGGATTGAAGAAATAGAAAAAGAAGATCTGAGCATATACAGTGAAGCGACCGCAGCTCGCTTAAAAGAACAGATAGCAGAGGCAAAAGAAGCATTAAAGAATGAAAATATTACGAATGAAGAGTTGCAAGAAGAACTGGCAGGACTTAATGAAAAATACAGCAGCTTAAAACTGAATCATGAGCCGGGAAGTGTAGAAGAATTAATAAAACGAATTGAAGAGATGGATCTGAGCGGATACAGTGAAGCAAGTGTAAAGGAATTAGAAAGAGTAATAAAAGAGATCAAAGAAGAGCTGTTAGAAGGGGTAGACCAAGTAAGATATGCAAAACTGGCAGAAAAACTACAGACAGCATACGAAGGATTAGAAAGGAAGAGTGAAGTAAAACTGGTAGAACCAGAACAACTGGAAACTCCAAAAGGAGATGAACAGGCAGCTAAAACTGGTGATAACATGATAATTGGAACATGGTTAATCACAATGTCAGCAGCCGTAATGGTAGTTATATTCCTAAATAAAAGAAGGAGTTTAGAAAAATAAAAATGGGGTTAAATAGAGAAAGTAGTTCTTAACCACTTATAGATGGAGGAGTAATATGGGGTTATTAAAGAAAATTGAATTGGCAAATAACTTTTCATCAGTAGAACGGATCTTAGGTAAATACGTTTTAGAAAATGGTGAAAAAGTATTAAACATGTCAACTAAAGAATTAGCCAAAGCAACATTTACTTCTCCAGCTAGTATTGTTCGTTTTTGTCGAAAACTTGAATATGAAGGATATAATGATTTTAAAATTGCATTAGCAGCTCAATTACAATATAGTCGTCTTAGCAATGATGATATTAATGCAAACTACCCTTTTAAAGGAACTGATAGTGTTTATACTGTGGCTAGCAATATTGCTAATCTATCAAAAGAAAGCATTGATATTACAATGAAAAATTTAGATTTAGAAGAATTAAGGCTAGTTGTTTTGATGATTACTAAAGCGAAGGTCATTGATATTTATGGGGTTTCAGGTCCACTTAGAATTGCAAGTGACTTTCAGTATAAGATGTTTAGAATAGGTAAAGATGTGCGGATTTCACAAATGATCAATGAACAGTTGTTTCAAGCTGCTCAAAGTACTTCAGAACATTTGGCTATTTTAATTTCTTATTCCGGAGAAACAGAAGAAGTAATTGAAGCAGCGAAGATTTTATATCGACGTAAGATTCCTGCAATTGCAATAACTTCATTTGGAGAAAATCGTCTTGTAAAATATACCCAAAGAGTCTTATATTTAAATTCATCAGAATTTATTTATTCTAAAATCGCAACTTTTTCTTCGACTCTCTCACTACATTTATTGTTAGATATTATTTATGGTTGTGTATTTTCTAAAAATTATGAGGATAATTTAAATTATAAGATTGAAACCGATAATCTAATTGATCATCGTCAATCAAGCATTGCAATAGATAAATTTAAATAATTATTAAAACGATATGGAAGTTTATTTTAACCATATCGTTTTTTATTTATGAAACCATATTTCATAAATAAATATAATAAAAAGTAAAAGTCTGGGATACCAAATCAAAGATTAATAAGATTATCATAACGGAGTGATTAAATTGAGATGGGAAAGAGCAGTAAAGCTTGTATTTATTGTGTGCTTAATAATTTCTTCGCTATCTACAACAAGAGTTAAGGAGTTCGAAAATTCTAAAACCTTGGTAGATAACTTTGATACTGAAGCACCATCAGCTTAGATTTATTATGGAAATTTATCTTTAGTTGATAGTTTTATAGATATTTTTCCTACTTGGATTTCAACAACGCTGGTTCCTAAAAATAATGGTTCAATAATAAGTTCAGGTCAAAAAAATGGATACGCAATTTATCAAGTTGATAATCCAAGTAAGATTACATATATTTCATTGAACTGGAATGGTTCTGGAGCAGTTGGGAAAATCGGGGTTAATCAAATGCGCCTTAGAACCGGTGCAAGAGCTGACCAAGAAGTGTATTTGCCATTTTTTGATTTCGAAAATGATATAGTATGTGCAAAACTGGCAGAAAAACTACAGACAGCATACGAAGGATTAAAAAAGAAGAGTAAAGTAACACTGGTAGAACCAGAACAGCCGAAAACTCCAAAAGGAAATGAACAGGCAGCTAAAACTGGTGATAACATGATAATTGGAACATGACTAATCGGTATGGTTGTAACTTTAGGGGGAATAGAGTATATCAGAAGAAAAAAGGCGAGATGATGTACTGATAGAGTATAATTAGATTTAGATAATAATTTCAATCAAAAGAAAGTGACGATTTGGTTAAGTTTTGCTTAACTATAATCGTCTTTTTTATGGTTTTAGTTAAGTTGATAAAGTGTTTGTAAACTTCGTTGACGCTAAAATCTCAGTGTGTAAAATAGGTGGCGTAGTACAGATTTATAACTTAAAAAAAGGGGACTATGACATGAATGAGAATTTGAAAAAACGTATTATTGTTTCTTTGGCAACAGTATCAGCCTTTTCTAGTTTGGCAATGGTACCATTATCTGCTTATGGTGAATATCAAGGTAATGATGGAACACAAAAACTAAATAATGGGCTGACTAGTACTAGTGATTATAATGATTGGTATAATAACCAATGGAATAATCAAGAATCCGGTGAAATGGATACTGGAAAAATTGTATTGACACCGGGAGCAAAAGCAACTGATCTAAATTTTGCCTGGTACTCAGAAGAAACGGGAACACCAACAGTAAAAATTTCTACCAATCAAGATATGTCAGGAGCAAAAACTGTAACGGGCAGTGCTGACAAGATTAACAAGAACAATAGTTTCAAAAACTATACTGCTAGTAATAAGGTAGCACTTAAAGATTATCTAGTGGAAAATATGACTTACTATTACCAATATAGTACAAACGGTGTTGATTGGAGTGATACATATACTTACAAAACACACAGTTTTAGTGATTATCAGGCAGTATTAGTAGGAGATCCACAAATTGGAGCTTCTGGAAGTAACGGACAAGGTACTCAAGATGATACTGATATTGCAGTTAATACCTATGCATGGAATAAGACATTGCAAAAAGCATTAGGAGCTGGAGGCATTGCAGAAAATGCTAGCTTCATTTTATCAGCAGGAGATCAAATTGATTATTCATCAAGCGGAACTAATGGTTCTGGAGAGATTATAAGAGAACAAGAATATGCAGGTTTCTTATATCCTGATGTGTTGAGAAGTACACCATTAGCAACAACGATTGGTAATCATGAGTCAATGGTCGATGATTACAGTCTTCATTATAATAATCCTAATGCAAGTACATTAGGTTCTACAGAATCTGGTGGAGATTATTATTATAGCTATGGAGATACTCTATTTATTAGTTTAAATAGTAATAGTCGTAATGTTGAAGAACATCGTCAGTTAATGAAAGAAGCTGTAGCTAGTCATGAAGATGCAAAGTGGAAAGTGGTTTTATTCCATCATGATATCTATGGTTCTGGTTCACCGCACTCAGATGTTGATGGGGCTAACTTAAGAATTTTATTTGCGCCATTAATGGATGAATTTAACATTGATTTATGTTTAACAGGTCACGATCATTCTTACGCTCGTACTTATCAAATTCTAGATGGAAAGGTAATTGAAACCGACGGTGTTAGTGAAAATGCTAGTAAAGCATATAATCCAGAAGGAACATTATATATTGCCGCAGGATCTGCTTCAGGAAGTAAATTTTACACATTGAATACAGTTAAACAATATTATATTGCTGAACGTTCTAATACACCAGAACCAACCTTTTCAACAATTGATTTTAGTGGAGATTCTTTAACAATTAAAACTTATGATTACAATGGTCAAAAATATGCAAATGATGTAACTTTATCAAAAGATGGTAATGCTAAATCAATTGAAGAAATGAAGAATGAAGTAGCTGCGATTGATACAGTCAATGTAACAAGTGGCTCTAAAAATAGAATCGATGAAGCTTTAATAGCTGTAAATACTGCTTTAGACACACGTGATGATAGTACAGCTGAAACAGAATTACAAAATAAATGGAATACTACAAGTGATCCATTAAATTATTACGGTTATGCCCAAAATGGTTTTGCAAATGAAAATAGTACTGCCTTAAAACGAGGGTATTCATCTTTATTAGACAAAACGTTATATGAAAATGATAGTAATAAAGCTGTTACAACTGCAACTATCGATGAAGCATATAATAAATTAGCAACAGCTAAAAACGAAGTCGTGACAAAAGCTGAGTTTGCTGAAGTACAGACTAAATTTGATCAAATTGGAAGTACTTTAGCACAAATTAGTATCGGAGATAAAAAAGATCAGTATACTAGAGCAGATGTAGATGCTTTCAAGAAATCAATTGCAGCTTTAAAAGTTGACTTCAATGAAGCAACTATTACTAAGACTGCATTAAATGAATTGAGTACACAATTAGATACAGTGACAAATGAATTTTTAGCAAAGAAAAATACTGAGGATATTACAACAGCTCCAATTGTTACTCCTTCAACAACGCCAAGTAAAACACCAGTAAAAACAACTAGCAGCAAAGTAAAAACTGGTGATGATACGTCAATCAATTTAGCAGGTATTACTGCTTTCGTATCATTGCTAGGAATTGCTGGAACAAAATTATTTAAAAAAAGAAAAATTGAAGAATAGTCAAGATAAATAATGAAATAAACAAGACAGAGCTTGTTCTGTCTTGTTTTATATATGGGAGAAGTTATGAAAGAGTTATTAAAAGAATTTAAACAGTTAAGTAAAAAAGAAAAAATAGGTCATTTTGGAGTCTGGCTGGCAATTTTAGCATTTTTAATTTTTTTATATTTTTTTAATAATGCTGTTGAAAAAACACCATTGATGGATCAAGAAGGTGCTGTATTTGAAAAAGCCCGAGTGACTGAAATTATATCTGAAAATCGTACAGAAAATGGACTTCAGCAAGGAACGCAAATAGTGAATACGGAGATTTTGTCAGGTGATTATAAAGGTCAAATAGTAGAGACTACGAATATTGATAGTTATTTGTACGGTGCTGATTGTAAGGTGGGAACTAGGGTGATAGTGCAGCTTAGTGAATATAATGGAACCTTAAGTGCTAGTGTTTATAATTATGATCGCACTAATACACTATATACAATGGTCGCAATTTTTTTGATTTTATTAGTTGTAATCGGTAAACGAAAAGGTTTTACCTCAGCTTTAGGATTAATTTTTACATTTATTTGTATTATCTTTTTATATCTGCCGATGTTGTATTTAGGTTTTTCACCGTTTTTTAGTGCAGTTGCTGTAGTTGTTTTAACGACTCTTGTAACAATGTATTTTATAGGTGGCTTTTCAATGAAAACTTTATGTTCGGTACTAGGAACGATTGCGGGGGTCGTTGTAGCAGGAATCTTTGCAAGCAGTTTTGGGGCACTTGGGCATGTTAGCGGCTATAATGTTAATGATATTGAAACGTTACTTTATATTGGACAAAACAGTAAATTAGATATTAGTGGTCTTTTATTTTCAGGTATTTTAATTGCTTCGCTTGGAGCAGTAATGGATGTAGCTATGTCAATTTCAACTACGATTGAGGAAATTAAATATCACAATCCTAGTATCTCACGTAAAGATTTATTTAAAAGTGGTATTAAAATAGGTGGAGACATGATGGGAACGATGTCAAATACTTTAATTTTAGCTTTTACAGGTGGCTCTTTAAGTACATTAGTTGTTTTTTATGCTTATGATATGCCGTTTTTACAAATGTTCAATTCCTATGATATGGGAATTGAGATCATTCAAGGTATTGCAGGGTCATTGGGAGTCATTCTAACAGTTCCATTTGTTTCGATAATTGCTGCGATTTTAATGACAAAAAAGAAAAAAGGAGATTTTCCAAAATAGTAAAAAGCCGCTAGTTATCTGGCGGTTTTGCTATAATAAAAAAATGAGGTGGATATATGACAAAAGTACTATTTTTTGATATTGATGGAACATTAACAGATACGCATGGGGGATTGCCAGAAATTCCAGCCGGAGCCCAACGAAAAATGAAGGAATTACAAGAACGAGGTTATTTGTTATTTTTAGCAAGTGGTCGTCCTTATGCTTTTATTCCAGAGATTTTAACAAACTTTGTTGGCGACGGTTTAAATGATTTAGAGATGATTCAAACAGTTGGAACAGGAGTTGCAATGGGAAATGCTGTTGATGAATTAAAAGCTGTTAGCGATTTGGTTTGTGATTCGGTTCATAATAATGGACTTGAAAAAGTTTTAAATGATTTATTTGGATAAAAAAACCAAGAATTTCAAATGAAATTCTCGGTTTTATTTTTTACTATTTTTTTAAAACGAAGTGATGACCAGGTGTTACAAAATCTAATAATATCATTTCTTCTTCTTTAACTGTTGCTACTAAATTACGTTCACCATCATTTGGAATTTCTGTTAAAACAATTTCCAATTCACCACGATAATGAGCTAAGTTATCATTAACAATCAAGACATCACCACGTGTGAACACTTTTTTACCACAATCATGATGAGGGATTGATTTACTGCCTGCGATTTCTGTATTTGAAGTAAATCCAGAATCTTGAACTGTAGCTTTTTCTTTAAATTTAACTCTTGGCATTGAAGAACGTAACATGAATGATGAGTGATCATAACGATCCCAATGAGGGGCAAAATCATACATGATCAATTTTTCATTGTCAGTAATTTCAGGTACTTCATCAACACGAATTTCAATTGCTTGATAATTAATTTTTGATAAAGCTTCTAACTCTTCATCAGTAGCCGGATAGTTTCCGATTAAGATATCGTCAACGTCACCAGTTGCTAATAATGTACGAGCTTGTAAGTCGATTGGTAAACCTCTCATGATTTCGACTGTAGGTAAACCACAGAATACTTCCCATGGTCCAATTGTATTAGCGTTGTTGCTAGAAACAAAAGCAGCTGTATGTAAGTTTAATTCTTTCCAATAACGGTTATATTCCATGAATAGATTGAAATCTAATCCTGAATAACGTTCAGGGAAGAAGTTGTGGCACATGATCATTTGATCTTTATTTCCACCATGATTAATTAGTAATTCAACACCCATGTCCATGCTGGCATTGAATTCAATTTTAATACCATATGGATTACGTGTGATCTGGATATCACCTTGTGTCCCAAAGTTTCCGTCTAAACGGATGATGTCTAATCCTAAATCAGCAAATGGTTTTAAATTTCCTGGTGTAGCTCCAATAATTTTAAATACTTCAGGGTTAGTATCAGCTGCTACTTCGAACCCTAGTTCATGAGCCTTATCCATGAATTCTTTAAATTCTACTAAATAACTTTCGCGCTTATCTTCAGGGATTGATAAGAAACAAGTAAAGATTCTACTAAACCCTAATTTAGCGGCTTTTTCCATATAAGCGTATACCTCTTCTTTTGGTGATTTATCAGGGTATACTGATATTCCTAATTTATGCATTTCGTTTTCCTCCTTAACACCATTATTATAAAACTATTTATTGGTTTTGTCTTGTATTTTATGCAAAAATAATTGATAATATACAAAAGATAGGAAGTGAAAAGATGAATCCTAGTTTGATTATGTCATTTGTTGTAACTATGATCGTTTCAGCCATTCTAATTCCGCTAGTTATGAAGGCGGGTAAAGAATTAGGAATCGTAGCACACAAAAATAAGCGAACAGTTCATAAGGTCGAAGTACCTCGAATCGGTGGATATGCAATTTACATCAGTTCCTTAATTGGGGCGGTCATCTTTTTAAAGACTGATCCTCAAATCAATGCAATTCTAATTGCTGGTTTCTTGGTATTCTTTGTAGGTTTGATTGATGATGTTCATGATTTATCACCGAAAACGAAATTAGCAGTTGAATTGATTGCAGCACTGATTGTTATTGTATATGGTGATATATATTTAAAAGGTTTTGATTTTATGCCGAGTAATTGGCCACCGATTATTCCAGGGGTTATAACAGTTTTATGGATTGTAGGGATTACTAATGCAATCAATTTAATTGATGGATTAGATGGATTGTCATCTGGAATATCAATTATTGTCTTGTTTACTGTTTCAATGACTTCGCTTACGAGTGGAAGAACTGATATTGCTTCGTTGTCATTAGTTTTAGCAGGGGCAATTATGGGATTTTTATTTTATAATTTTCATCCAGCTAAGATTTTTTTAGGAGATTGTGGTGCTTTATATATTGGTTTTATGATTTCTGTTATTTCATTATTAGGTTTTGGTTATAATGTATCGACATTTTTTACCTTAGGGGCACCGATTGTTGTTTTGATGGTTCCGATAATGGATACGTTGATTGCAATCATTCGACGAAAAGTTAATCATAAAAAATTTAGTGAAGCTGATCGGGCGCATTTACATCATAATTTAATGTTCAAATTGAAACTAGGGCATCGTAAAAGTGTTTTAGTTTTATACGGTGTTACTTTTTTGTTCTCTTTAACATCATATATTTATCTATATGATGCAACTTTAGGAACTTTAATGTTTGTCATTCTAATGTTTATTTTTGAATTATTCATTGAAACAACAAGTATGGTAAGTCAAAAGTATAAACCGGTATTAACATTAGCAAATGTCTTTATTCAGAGCGACCGCTTGCCTAAGATTAAATTCTTAGAAAGATATCGGGCTAATCGCAGTGAAAAACGAAAAGTTATTGATCATGTTGTAATGCTTTGTTGTTTACTCATAGTAATTGGGGGAGCAGGTACTTATATTCTTTATAGTCGTGAAGGAGCTTCTAAAAATAACCCTGCGACGGTTCCTGTTGAGACGCCGTATATACATGAGGAAGGAAATGAGCTTTTAAATGATATATATGTTCGACTTGATAAAGCTTATAAAAATAATTTAACAAGCGAGGAATGTCAATTAGTAGCATCTTATTTTGCTGTTGATTATTTTACTTTAAAAGATAAAAAAGATGGTGAAATTGGTGGTTTAGATTATATTTATCCAAGCTTGCAGAGTGAATTTAGCTCATTTGCTTCAAAATCATTTTATACATATAGAGAAACGTATCCAAAATTAGAAGTTAAGAATTATGAAATTATTTCTTTTGCACCATCTAAGGTAGTGATTGATGATCTAGATGATAATGAATATTATAACGTATTAATCTCAATGGAATTCAATCGTAAGGTTGACGAATTACCTAAAAGTGTAAATATAGTTTTAGTTTTAGATAATGATCGTTTTTATGTAGTTGGTGTTGATAATGCTTAGTTATTTAAAAGTAGAGAATATTGATAATGAATTGATTGAATTTCATTTACGTCAAAAGAATTATTATTCTTTGGAAGGACAGGTAGTTACTAGAGAATATCTTATTAATGAGATGCGATGTCCTGACGGTTTTGATGAAATAGATCATTATATAGAAAAATGTTATTTAGAAGGTGAACTAGTTGGATTAGTCGATTATCAATATGGCTATCGTTATTCGATGATTCATGATGATGAATGTGTATGGATTGGATTATTTTTAATTGATCAGGATAAACAAAATTGTGGATTGGGGAAGAGGCTGTTTAATGACTGTTTAAAAAAATTTAAGCGACGTTGTGAACGGATCCAATTGGCTTGTTTAGTGAGGAATGAAGCTGGTTTAGTATTTTGGAAAAAGTGTGGATTTAATGAGATTGGTAATTCTAAATATGGTGATTTACCAGTAATTGTATTAGAGAAAAGAATATAGTAGGCAGCTGTCAAGAAGATTTGATTAAAGTGTCGATGAAATCATTGTAATTTTAAAAATATTATGTTATTATGTTCTAGCGATGTATCAAAGTATCTAATAGGAGGTATATTATGTTTGGGACTATTCTAAATGTTTTATTAGTTGTTATTTCAATAGCACTTATTATATTATGTCTATTACAAAGTGGTAAATCTGATGGAATTGTAAATGCTTTAACTGGTCAAAGCTCAAACTTGTTTGCACAGCAAAAAGAACGTGGTGCAGATTTAGTGATGACAAGAGTTACTACTGGTTTAGCAATTGCATTTTTCGTTATTGCAATCATTCTAAGAATGTCATAAATAATAGGGCTAAGGTCCTATTTTTATTTTGGAATCGGGAGGTGAATGAATGAAAGAAAAGATTTTGGAATTGTTAAGTGATGAAAATTATTTAGAGCGTTCTATTGATTTGATCGCTGCTAAATTAAATTGTAATAAAAGTGATAAATTTGTAAACTTAGTTAAACTTATGAATGAGTTGGAAGATGAAGGTAAAGTAGTTAGAAATAAATATAATCATTATTATCTTCCAAATCAGTTTGGCATGATTCTAGGAACATTAACGATTAATAAACGTGGTTTTGGGTTTGTAGTCGTTGAAGATCAAGAGAAAGATATTTTTATTAGTCCCGATGACTTAAAGGATGCGTTTAATAAGGATACTGTATTAGTTGAATTAAAGAAGCACAGTGATGAGGAACGTCCTGAGGGGCGAGTTATCAGGGTTATAAAAAGAGGACAGACAAGATTAGTTGGTGAAATCAAAAAAGGAAAACGTGATTGCTTTGTTGATGTTGATGATCCGATGTTCGATAAACCGATTTTTGTAGATCGCGCTCATTTACACGGAGCGATGCCGGGACACAAAGTTCAAGTTGAAATTAAGACTTATAAACCGATTTTAAAAGGTGATGTTGTAAAGATTTTAGGGCATCGCAATGATCCTGGGATTGATATCTTATCGATAGTATATGAACACGATGCGCCAGTTGAGTTTCCTCAAGCTGTCTATGATCAAATAGAGAATATTCCTGATAGTTTGGAAGGAATTGATATTGGTCAACGGATTGATTTGCGTGATGAGGTCGTTGTTACTATTGATGGTGATGACGCCAAAGACTTAGATGATGGTATTTCATTAAAAAAATTAGATAATGGTCATTATCATTTAGGGGTGCATATTGCCGATGTTTCTTATTATGTTACAGAAGAATCACCGCTTGATAAAGAAGCATTTGCACGTGGAACATCAATTTATTTAGCTGATCGTGTTATCCCAATGCTGCCACATAAGTTATCAAACGGCATTTGTTCATTAAACCCGCATGTTGATCGTTTCACAATTTCTTGTTTTATGGAAATTGATGAAAATGGTGAGGTTGTAGAACATGATATTGTTCCAGCAGTAATTAATTCGACAGAACGGATGACTTATACTAATGTAAATAAAATTCTTGATGGTGATCAGACGCTTCAGTTACAGTATAGTCATGTCAAAGATTTATTTTTCTTAATGCAGGAATTAGCAATGATTCTTCAAGCGAAAAAAGCTAGACGTGGTGCGATTGATTTTGATGTTAAAGAAGCAAAAGTACTAGTTGATAGTAAAGGTAATACTACTGATGTTGTATTGAGAGAACGTGGGGCAAGTGATCGTATTATTGAAGAATTTATGTTATTGGCAAATGAAACAGTTGCAGAGCATTTTAAATGGTTAGAGCTGCCGTTCATTTATCGGGTTCATGAAAATCCTAAACCGAAAAAGTTATTACAATTTAGTGGAATTGCTAAAACTTTAGGCTATACAATCAAAGGTTCATTAGAAAATGTTTATCCGGGTGAATTAAGCAATATCATAGAAGTTAGTAAGGATACTCCGGAACATACAATTATTGCAACTTTATTATTGCGTTGTATGCAAAAAGCGCGTTATGATGAACAGTGTCTAGGACACTTTGGATTAGCTGATGAATATTATACACATTTTACTTCACCAATTAGACGTTATCCAGATTTAATCGTTCATCGTTTAATTAGAAAGTACATGTTCGAAAATCGTTTAGATCGTCGTACTATCATGCATTATCAAGAATTGATGCCTGAAATAGCACTACAAACTTCGGCTCGTGAACGTGAAGCGATTATGATTGAACGTGAAGTTGATGATATGAAAATTGCGGAGTTTATGGAAAAACAAATTGGTGAGGAATTTGAAGGAATTATTAGTTCAGTTACTAATTTTGGTTTCTTTGTTGAACTTGATAATACAATTGATGGGTTAGTCCATGTAACTGATTTGACTGATGATTTTTATTTCTTTGATGAGAAGAATCTTCGTTATATTGGTCAGCGAACAGGCAAGGTGTTTAAGATGTCTGATCGAGTTAAAGTTCGAGTATCAAGTGCATCTAAAAAAGATAAATCAGTAGATTTTGAAATTGTTGGCATGAAATCCAACAAAAAGACAACAAAAACTGTTATAATAAATAAGCGCAAAGATAATGATCGTAAAAACAATCGAAAACGGAATGATCGTCGTAAAAAGCGTCATGAAGAACCACGTTTTACAAATAATCATTTTAAACGCTCTAAAAAGGGTAAATCTAAGCGTCGCGCTTAATTAATCAGAAAGGGGAAATGGGCATGAAAATTGTATCAAATAACAAGAAAGCTTATCATGATTATTTTATCTTAGATACATATGAAGCAGGGATTGAACTAAAAGGAACAGAAATTAAATCGGTCCGTTTAGGTAATGTAAATCTTAAAGATGCTTTTGTAAGAATTAAAGATAATGAAGCTTATATTGAAAATATGCACATTTCTCCTTATAGCCATGGTAATCAATTTAATCATGAGCCGTTACGTAATCGAAAACTATTACTTCATAAAAAAGAAATTTTAAAAATTTCAAATAAATTAAAAGAAGATGGCTTGACAGTTGTACCAACTAAGTTATACTTTAATACAGGAAGTAAAGTAAAATTGGAGATTGGAATTGCTCGCGGTAAGAAATTATACGACAAGCGCCAAGATTTAAAAGAAAGAGATTCTAAAAGAGAAATTGAAAAAGCTCTTAAGAATTACTGATCTGGGGGTGTCCTGGGTTCGACAGGTGTATGTCTGACCTTAGCTGCAGTCGAAGGCATTCGTTAAATGCACAAACAAATAACTGGAAACAGACAAACTAATTACGCTTTCGCTTAGTCGACATAGACATGAAAGCTGCCACTATTTAGCGTGCCTATAGCTATTTAACTGGTATCATAAACTCATAGGATAAGGGTATTTATTGCTTAGCTAAATACTTCGAAAATCTCATAAGCTCGTTAGGTGGAAAATTGCTCATTGATTGTAGCCTAATTAAATTAATTCAATGAGATAAACTGTAGACGCTTTGGAGGGATTATGCTTGGACAGGGGTTCGATTCCCCTCACCTCCACCAATAAAGCAATTGACCGAATAGATAACCAATCTATTCGTTTTTTTATATAAAAAGAATGTGTTTCTCATGAATTATATTTTAAACTAATTTGATAATGATTCATTGTATTTTTCATTGGATTATACAAACGATGTTTGGAGAAAAGAACTATTCTAAGAAATAGAGCATATGTATCAAACTACTAGGTTTAAACGAAAAAGATACAAAAGGAATTATTGAAATATGTCAAGGATTATGACTTAATAATAGTTATTGGTTTGTTAAAGAAGATTATCTAGATATATTTAGTGATAAAAATCTATATATAAATTCATTTAATACAAAAATTGCTTCTATTACATTTACTAGGTAAGGAAGCTATACTAGATCTTCCTTCCGTTTATCACCTGAGTTTACAACTAATGGTATGCTTGCAAAATTAAAAAGGCAAGGCGATGCTTTATAAGTCAAGATATTTCATTTACCCCTATTGGTAGATTAGTTAAAACTGGTAGTATCGAAGCAGTTATAGATTATTATAAAAATATTGGAGATGATTATTATCAAGAACTTATAGTTATGCAATGGACAGTGATTTTAAAGACATAAATACTTATGTTTCAACTCGTCTTCCAGCAACCTATCAAAATTTTATAGGATTTGTTGAATCACTAATGTCAAACAGGCAAAAATAAACTTGGAAAGTTAATAAATTATAAGTTTGATAGAAAAACAAAATATAAATTATCAAATAAACGTTTAAAACAATTAGAAAAGCTAATTCAAGAAAGAGTAATATTATTAGATCAATAAGATTATTCTTTTTTTATGGGCTATTATGTCTTAATAATATCTAAACTGAGTATTAAGAAATTGATGGTTGAGGTAAAAGTGAAAAGGATTAAATGTTAATCTTTTTTAGCTGATTTATCTTTGTAAAAAATATATTTTATGGAAATACAAATGATAGATTATGATTTGGTAAGTGAAGATATGATATTCAAAATAGAGTTCGAGGTTAAGAGATAAGTCTTAAAAGAAAATATATAGCATTAATTTAAAAATCTGTTAGTAACTTTTATATGAAAATATTTTTTAGAAAATTAGACGAAATAAATTATTGTTTGGAATTAAATATAGTATTATAGAATTAAGAAGTATAAATTATGGGGATATAGATATGAAAAATTATTATGGTAGTTTGTGTACAGAAATGTATGAGATCTTGCATAAGGATGCACCAGAAGACGAATTAGATTTTTATCTATCTTATACTAGAAAAGATATGTCAATTTTAGAACCTTTATGTGGTAGTGGAAGATTTTTAGTTCCATTTCTAGAAAGAGGATATGATATTAAGGGAATAGACTTATCTAAAGAAATGCTTGCAAAATTAAAGGAAAAGTCACCTAATGCTAAAGTGTTTCAAAGTGATATACTGGAGTATGATACTGTAGAAAAATATGATTACATCTTTATTTCTTCTGGTTCTGTATCATTATTTACAGATATGGTATTATGTAGAAAAATTTTGAAAAAAATGAAGTGGTTGTTAAAAAAAGGTGGCAAATTTGTTTTTGCAGTTGATACAGTAGCGAATAGATGTCCTGATGATTCTGATTATCGGACTGCAATAGCTATAAAGACTAAAGAAAGGTATGATTTGATTCTTAAAAATAAAAACTATTACGATGAAAAAACGCATACCCAGTTTTCTCCAAGTATTTATGAACTATATAAAGGAGCAGAACTGTTGCAACAAGAAATTATGGATTTTCAGACACATTTATATGAATTGGGTGAACTAGAACAACATTTACAGGATATAGGATTTACAAGTATAACAGTGTATTCATCGTATGAAAAAATAATTGCTAAAAATAATCATACAGAAATGTTCTTGTATGAGTGTTCATTTTAAAAAAAGGGATGGATAAAGATGATAGTCTTAATCACAGGAGCTTCGCATACAGGTAAGACAGCGCTTGCTCAAAAGCTGCTTGAAAAGTATAAATTTCCATGATCATCTGAAAATGGGGCTAATTCGTAGCGGAAACACTGAATTAACACCTATGAGTGATAATGATGCTCTAACTAAATATTTATGGCCAATTGTTTGTGAAATGATTAAGACCGTTATTGAAAATAAGCAAAGCCTTATTATTGAAGGATGTTATATTCCTTTTGACTGGAAGAAAAATTTCACAAAAAAATATTTGGATAATATAAGGTATTATTGTCTTATAATGCGTGAAAATTATATTAGAAATCATTTTGATGACATCAAAAAATATGGTAATGTCATTGAAAATCGTCTAGATGATGAAAATTGTACTCTGAATAGTGTGTTGAAGGATAATGCTCAGTTTTCTAAACTTGCCCAAAAAAGTAAGATGAATTACATACTTATTGACGATCCATATAAAATAGATATTGATTTATAATAATTATTGTTTATGCTATAAGAATCAAATTAATATTTATACTATTCTTAAATTTTTTATTGTTCTATTTTTAATGGTTTATTTAGTGAAGGTCATTTACTAAATTTTTGCTACTTGATATAATTATAGAAATGGTAGATAAATAGAACAAAAAATTAATGTATAGATGAAAGAAAATATTAGTTTAAGTGAATAAAGGAGTTAGACAATACTGGCTCATGATTGAAAATTTTAATAAGCACATTTTTTAAATAAGAGAGAAAAACTAAAAGAATAATTATGGATTAGATAAGGGGATGTGCCTGGTAATTACTTTGTAAAAATAATTCAGGTCTATTTAACTAGTTTGGGACAACAGATTTATTGTTATTTGATAGATTATAATATATTGATTTTATGTCTTACGGTAGTAATTAAGTAGAGGGATGGGAATATGAAAGTTAAGAAAACAAGACGGCAATTTTATGACTCGATTTATATTTTGGCAATTAAACACGGATTAATGCTAGCAATACCATTCCTCATTCTTGGCTCTTTTGCTTTGTTGTTTAATAGCTTTCCAATCCCCGATTATCAAGTCTTTTTAGCGGCTTTTCTAGATGGAGGCTTAAAAGACGGATTAAGCATTATTTATAACTGTTCCTTAGGTTCTATTGCGTTAATTTTAATTATTACTATCTCACTTTCATACGGAAAATTAAATGGTCAAGATGATGTCTTTTTTTATCCTATTACAGCAATAATTTCATACCTTTCTTTTTGTGGCGGATTGCATGAAAAGACATATATTTTTCAATCTGACTGGGTCTTTACGGCAATGTGCATAACCCTTTTAACTTGTGCGATGTTAAAAAAGGGAATGCACCTTGTAAATCATTTAGAAAAATTGTATACGGTAGGGACAAATTATATTTTTAATCGAGCAATACAAGGAATTTTCCCGATAGTCTTTATCATTATTATATTTACGAGTGCTGGGCAGATTATGAAAGGTTTATTAGGTGATATCAATATTGTTAATTTTGGCTCATATTTCTTTATATATTTGTTTAGCTGGTTTGGTAATGGAATTATTGGGACCTTGTTATATGTATTTTTTGTACATTTTTTATGGTTTTTTGGAATACATGGGACTAATACACTGGATATGGTTGCTAAGCAGTTGTTTGAGCCGGGAGTACAAATTAATCAAGCGTTAATACAAAATGGTCAATTACCAACAGAATTATTTTCAAAAACATTTCTAGATATATTTGTTTTTATTGGCGGTTGTGGAACAGCATTATGTTTAATTTTAGCAATCTTTATTGCTGCTAAAAAAAGTAATAATAAGAAACTTGCGAAGGTTGCAGGTATATCTGTTTTTTTCAACATTAATGAAATTGTTATTTTTGGTTTTCCTGTTATTTTTAATCCTATTATGCTGATTCCTTTTATTTTGATACCGTTAGTTTTAACAATAATCAGTAGTATTGCAATGTCAACTGGTATAGTTCCGTATATAAGTCAATCGGTTGAATGGACAGTTCCGATTATTTTAAGTGGATATCAGGCAACGGGATCTATCGCAGGTAGTTTTCTCCAAATATTTAATATTATTATCGGAACAATGCTTTATATTCCATTTGTAAAGTATAGTGAGCAGATCCAAAGTAAAGAATTTGAAGAATCTATTCTTGCCTTAGAAAATGATATGATTGAAGGAGAACAAAATGGTAGTATCCCCGTTTTTTTATCAGATCATTATCACTATCATTTTCCCGCCAAAACACTTGCTATGGATTTGCGTAATGCGATGTATTTACATCAGCTGCAATTATATTATCAGGTACAAATGACTGCGGAGGAACAAGTATATGGTGTAGAAGCGTTGTTGCGATGGAATCATCCAGTTTGTGGTTTTGTTGCACCTTCATTATTGATTTCTTTGGCTTACCAAGGTGGTTTTTTGAATGAACTAGGTTTATATATTATAGAAAAGGCTTGTCAAGATGCTGAGCAGATAGATAGATTAGCGATGAAGATGAATTTGTCAATCAATATTTCTCCAAAGCAGCTGGAGGATGCTGATTTTGTTTCTAACGTACTTAAAATTATTAATAAGTATCATTTGCAATATATAGAACTGGTTTTTGAGGTTACTGAACGAGCTTTATTGAATACTACTAATATTATTACAAAGCGCATATTAGAATTGCGAGATAGTGGGATTAAGTTGAGTATAGATGATTTTGGAATGGGACACAGTTCAATAACTTATTTGCAGGAAAATATATTTGATGAAGTTAAGTTGGATGGTAGTTTGGTACAGCATCTATTGGAAAATGACAGAACACGCGAAATTATTATGAGTATTACTCAAATAGCCAAGCGGTTAAATTTTAGTGTAGTTGCAGAATTTGTTGAAACAGAGGAACAGATTAATGTATTAAAAGAAGCTGGATGTAAGATTTATCAAGGCTACTATTATGCTAAGGCAGTACCATTAGATGAATTTTTACAATATTGTCTTATTACAAGGAATGGTATTATAAGATCGCCAATAAATGAGAAAGTTTAGTGTTCTGATAATAAAACTAAGGGGGTAAAATATGGATGATGAATTTATTAATATAACGACAGAAAATGTTTTTAATGAACACTTATGTTGTATTATACGGAGTAAAAAGTTTCATCCTGGAATAGATGCAAAGCGCCAATGGCTTTCAAAACGCTTAAATGAAGGACATGTTTTTAGAAAATTGAATGAAAGGGGTACTGTTTTTATTGAATATGCCCCATTGGAAAAAGCATGGGTTCCTATTGTTGGTGATAATTATTTCTACATATATTGCTTGTGGGTTATGGGAAGCTATAAAGGCAAAGGGTATGGTAAGTCACTGATGGATTATTGTTTGGCGGATGCTAAAGCAAAAGGAAAATCAGGTGTCTGTTTACTAGGTTCAAAAAAACAAAAACATTGGCTTACAGATCAGTCATTTGCTAAAAGTAATGGCTTTGAGGTCGTTGATACTACTGATGATGGATATGAACTATTAGCGTTGTCTTTTGATGGAACTTTCCCTCGATTTACTCAAAAGGCTAAAAAGCAAAAGATTGAAAATAAAGAACTAACTATTTATTATGATATGCAATGCCCTTTTGTTTATCAAAGTCTTGAAATAGTCAAACAGTATTGTGAGATTAATAATGTACCTATTCTGATGATTCAAGTTGATACTTTACAAAAAGCTAAAGATTTACCTTGTGTTTTTAATAATTGGGCAGTGTTTTATCATGGGGAATTTGAAACTGTGAATCTGCTAGATAAAAATACTCTTACAAGATTATTAAAAAAATAGAGATTATAAATATATAAAGATTGGAATTAAATGGCTGAATAAGCCATTTTTTTAATTTTTATTTTAAAAGTACTTTCAAAAACATTAAAAATAAGTTGGAATAAAAAATAAAAATGAAAGTAATTACTAAAGCAAGTGAATATATTGCTTAATAAAATAAAAGCCATTAAAGTTATAAACAAGGAGGAGAGATTTAATGAAGAGGATTCAAAATAGTTTGATCGTTTCATGTCAGGCATTAGAAGATGAACCGCTGCATTCATCATTGATCATGTCAAAAATGGCACTTGCTGCAAAGATGGGGGGAGCAAAAGGAATAAGAGCAAATAGTGTTCAAGATATCCATGAAATTAAAAAGGAAGTGGATTTGCCAATTATTGGTATCATCAAGAAAGATTATGAGGATACAGATATTTATATTACTACAACGATGAAAGAGGTGGATGCTCTAGTGGCAGAAGGGGTAGATATTATTGCGATGGATGCGACAATGCAGTTAAGACCTCATAATCAAACAATTACTGAATTTTTTAAGGAGGTAAAAGCAAAAAATCCTCATCAATTGTTTATGGCTGATTGCTCCACTGTGGAAGAGGCAATCCATGCTGATAATATTGGATTTGATTTTATTGGAACAACTTTAGTCGGATACACACCACAAAGCCAAAATAGTCGAATTGATGCTAATGATTTTAAAATTATTAGAGAGATAGTGAAGAATGTTAAGCATCCTGTGATTGGTGAGGGAAATATAGATACTCCTTCTAAAGTAAAAAGGGCATTAGAATTAGGTTGTTATAGTGTGGTTGTAGGATCAATGATTACAAGACCACAGTTAATTACAAAGAAATTTGTAGATGAGATTTCAAGATAAGGGAGGAAAGAGATTATGATGGATAAATTGTCTAATGTGTTATTGCCGATTGCTGAGAAACTTTCTAAAAATCGTTATTTGACAGCAATTAGGGATGGTTTTGTTTCAATCATGCCGCTAGTAATTACTGCGTCTTTATTTACATTGATCAATAGTGTATTTGTAGGTGAGGGGCATTACTTTGATCAATGGTTTGGAGCACCATGTAATGATTTTGCTAAAATCGGTAGTGTAATTAGTTCAGCCTCAATGTCAATTATGGCAATTTTGCTAGTTTTTACTACTGCTAAAGCTTTAGCTAATGAATATAAAATGGATACTTCGGTTGCTGGAGCAACAGCAGTTGTTTGCTTTTTATGTCTAACACCATTTGTAAGTGATGCAAAAATTGGTGAATATGTGACTACTTATTATTTAGGGGCAGCTGGGATGTTTACAGCATTTATTTCTGCCTTGATTTCAGTTGAATTAATGAGATTTTTGCTTGGGTTCAAAGCACTGGTTATTAAAATGCCGGAAAGTGTACCTACTGGAATTGCTAGATCATTTAATGCAATTATTCCTGTAGCTTTAACGGTTATTATTTTTGCAATCCTGAGAATTATAACCGATGCAATAGGGGCGCCGCTTAATGATTTGATTTTTAACTGGATTCAAACACCTTTTACTGCAATTGTTTCATCACCGGTCGGATTGATTGTTATTTATGTTTTGTATATGCTTTTATGGGGCTTTGGAATTCATTCGGCATATATTTTTAATCCAATCTTAGAACCAATCTATTTGGCAAGTCTAGCAATCAATGAAGCTGCTATTACAAGTGGAACAGCAGCTACCGAAATTATTACTAAACCATTTATTGATTCCGTTGCATTTATGGGTGGCGCTGGTAATATGTTAGCGCTTGTAATTGCTATTTTTATAGTTTCTAAAAGAGATGATTATAAGGTGATTGGAAAATTAGGTTTTGTACCAGCATTATTTAATATTTCAGAACCGCTGATGTTTGGATTACCTGTTGTTATGAATCCTATCTTGATCATTCCAATGATTTTAACAACTCTTGCTGGTTTAGGAATTGGAGCGTTAGCTACACAAATTGGTATTATGGCTCATACTTACGTATTGATCCCTTGGACGACACCACCAGTAATCAGTGCGTTTCTAGCTACTGGAGGAGATATTATGTCAGGGGTCATTGGTCTACTTATTTTGGTAGTATCTGTTCTTATCTATATCCCATTTGTAAAAGTTATGAATAAAGAAGGAATTGAGAGTATTGAAGAATAAAGTTATTGTTTTTGATCTAGACGGTACACTTTTAGGTGCCAATAATGAAATCATTGGAGGAACCGAGACATTGAATTGTCTTGATTCTCTCCAACAAATGGGATGGACATTAGCAATATGTACAGGTCGGTTAGATCATGATATTTTAAAAATAGAAGAACAATACAAACTTAAAATAGAGCATCGTATTTCTCAAAACGGTGCGGTTTGTATGAAAGGACAACAATTGATAGCTACCTTGATTGATAAACAAGAAGCTATAAATATCTATAAGGAGATTCAAAAAGAAGATATTCGAATCGAGTTAAATACAGTATCTAATCGTTATTGGAAAAGTGAAAGAGATCCAGCTTTCCCTAGTGAATTATATGATTCCCATATCATTTGTAAAGATTTTGATAAACTTATACTGTATCAGCCAGCAGTTTTGTTTCTTGTTATTGGTACTGAAGATAAACTTCGCTCAATAGAAACATATATAAATACAACATACCAAAAGACAAAAGCAGTGATGACTTCTTCAACATCTTTGGAAATCATGCATAAAGATGCCTCAAAAGGAAATGCCGTAAAAATGCTATATCCTAAAAGTGAAGTATATGCAATAGGCGATTCCCCAAATGACTTTGATATGTTTCCAATTGCTAAAAAGGGTTACTTGGTTGCAAATAAGCCTTGTCAATTTCCCTGTGCTCAAAAAGAAAGTATTTTAGAAGCGTTAAAAGATATAATAAAAATAAATAAAGAGGACAGATAAAATGAAAACATTATTTATTCCTTTAGATGAACGACCATGCAATTATAATTTTCCTTTAATGATTGCCCAGTCAAATCAACAAATCGAATTAGTTGAACCGGATAAAAGTTTTTTAGGTCATAAAAAGAAGCCGGCTCAGGTGGAATATTTTAAACAATTTATCGATGAAAATATTGAAGGATGTGATAATTGTATTATCTCGATAGATATGATCGTATATGGTGGATTGATTCCATCACGATTACACTATTTGAGTGAAACAGATGCGCTTCAACGTTTAGAACTAATTAAATATCTAAAACAGTTGAAACCTCAAATAAAAATATATGCTTATCATTGTATTATGCGTGCACCAAGTTATAATTCGAGTGAAGAAGAACCTGATTATTATGAAAGTTACGGCTTTGCTCTTTTTCGAAGAAAATATCTTCTTGATCTAAAAAAAAGACATGGGTTAAATCAAAAAGAAAAAGATGAACTTCTCGGTATTGATATTCCTCAGGAAATTATAACTGATTATGAGCAGCGTCGTTTGTTTAATACTAAGATTAATTTAAAGGTTATTGATTTTCTTGAAGCTGGCTATCTTGATTTTCTGGTTATTCCACAAGATGACTCGTCACCTTATGGATATACTGCAATATCCCAAAAAATCGTTATTAATGCTTTAAAGGAAAAAAGATTAGATCAGAAAGTAATGATCTATCCTGGAGCTGACGAAGTAGGTCTGTCATTATTAGCACGTGCTTATCATGAATACTATCATTTAGAACCAAAAGTTTATCCTTTTTACGCTTCGGTATTAGGACCAATGATTATTCCTAAATATGAAGATCGACCAATGTATGAAAGTCTAAAATCACATGTACGCGTATGTAAAGCTAAGCTGGTCAACAATCCTCAAGATGCTGATGTGGTTTTAGCGATAAATTCGCCAGGTAAGATCATGCAAGAAGCTTTTATTGATAAAAATGATTTAGATGTAACTTATACAAGTTATCGTTATTTATTGGCTTTTGCTGAACAAATTCAAGATTATATAAATAGTGGTTATCATGTGGCGTTATGCGACAGTGCTTTTAGTAATGGTGGTGATCTACAATTAATTGAATATTTAGATGAGCTAAATATTTTAGATCAATTAGTAAGCTATGCAGGATGGAATACAAATTGTAATTCCTTAGGAACAACTTTATCTCAAGCTTTTATTGGTCAGGAAAACGTAATTAATAATTTATGTTATCGTCTTATCGAAGATGTTTTTTATCAAGCAATAGTTAGAAAAGAAGTTGTCGAAAATGATTTACCACATAAAGGATTATCTTATTATGATTTTAAAGATCAACAAACGGATGTAGAGAATATTATTAAAAAGAAGTTACAGACTAATTTTGGACATCTTCATCTTAGTCAGCGCTATCCTTTTAATATAACAAAAATATATATGCCGTGGAAACGGATGTTTGAAATTGGAATGGAAATTAAGTTATAGGAAACGTAAGTTTCCTTTTTATGCTATAATCATTTGTATAGTAAAGGAGGGGTTAGGTGTTATCTTATAATAGAAGTGTGATTCCAATTATTGAATCAGCTTATGAAGAACTAACGAATGTGGAAAAAAATATTGCTAATTATTTCATTGATCAAGTTGAAGATGAAGATTTATCATCAAAAGCGGTTTCTCAAAGATTATATGTATCTGAAGCATCCTTATCACGGTTTGCTAAAAAGTTAGGGTTTAGTGGATATCGACAATTTCTATTTGCTTATCAAGATTCTCACCAATCAAGCCGGCATTTAGATTTATTAACTAAACAAGTTTTAAACTCTTATCAAAAAGTTTTAGAGAAAACTTATTCATTGATTGATAATGACCAAATGGTTAGAATAGCTAAGATGCTGGATGAATATAATCGAGTTTATATTTATGGAATTGGCTCATCGTCAGTTGTTGCAAGAGAATTTAAATTAAGGTTTATGAGATTAGGATTAGATGTTGATTATTTAGCAGAATCACATTCTATTCGGATGAATATTACCCGAGTAAATCAAGAATCATTAGTGATTGGAATCAGTGTAAGTGGAAAAACCGAAGAAGTTATAGAAGGATTACGAGAAGCAAAAGAAAAAGGAGCTAAAACAATTATGTTATCTGCTGCTCGGGTATATGAATATCGTTCTTATTATGATGAACTGATCTTGATTGGGGGGTTAAAAAATTTAGCTATTTCTGATAAAATCTCACCCCAAATTCCCGCCTTGATCGTGGTTGATATCTTATATTCACATTATCTTAATTATAACAATGATAATAAAAAAGAAAAGCTGCAAATGACATTAGAACATATTAATTATGAATTAGAAGAATAATCTAGTATATGGATATTGGTAAGCTCATATTAAAAAGCTAACAGAGTGCTGCTTTGTTAGCTTTCTTTGTGAATAATTAATTAAAATAGAACTTTTTGCAGTTCCTCTAAAAACATTTTAGCAGAACGGCTGAAAATTTGATATTTTTTCCAGACAAGATAAAATCCAGTTTCAAAATTTGGTTCTAATGGTCGGAAGCAGAGGTTACAATCACCGGTTGTATTAATTAATTTATCAAATGTAAAAACATAGCCTAAACCACTTTCTACGATCATTGCTGGGGTAGTGATAAGATTAAAGCTGCCAATCACATTTAGATTACGATAATATTCTTTAAACCAGCCTGATAATACGTTTGCACTTGATTGTTGATGGGCAAGGAAAATAGGTTCGTCTTTGATATCTTCTGGAGTGATTGCATTTAGTTTTGCTAATGGACTATCTCTTCGCATCAGTACACCCCAAGTATCTGTATATGGTAACTTAAGATAATTATATTTTTCTAGATCGATTGGTTCAATTAAGATGGCAAAGTCTAGGAGACCTTTATTTAACTGTTCTGAAACTTCTAAAGTACTTCCGCTAAAAATATGATACTTAATATTAGGGTATTGGATGTGCATCCTTTTAAAAATTTCAGCAATTGAATGCATTACATAAGTTTCTGGGGCGCCAATATAGATATCACCGGATGTTGTTTCCCCATAGGTGCTAAGTTCTGATTCAGTTCGTTCAGTTAAATCAATTATTTCTTTCGCTCGTTTTCTAAGAAACATCCCTTCTTCTGTTAGAGTAACTTTTCGGCTACCTCTTTCAAATAATTTTTTTCCAACCTCTGCTTCAAGCATATTTAATTGACGGGATAAATTTGGCTGGGTAGTGTGTAAAATTTCAGCGGCTTTTGTGATACTTTCTTCTTGAGCTACTGCAAGAAAGTATTTTAAAATACGTATTTCCATTAATATTGCACCTCCATTTAAAAAATTATACCATAAAGAAAAGGTATAATAATATATATAATATAAGCATTTGTAGTTTTTTTAAATTGTGAGATAATTATAGAAAAGATAAATAAAGGAGGAGAAAAAATGAGTTTTCCAAAGAATTTTTTATGGGGCGGAGCTACTGCTGCGAACCAATGTGAAGGAGCCTGGAATGAAGATGGACGTGGTCCTGCTTTAACAGATGTTACTACAGGAGGATCAGTTAAAGAAAGTAGACAGGTTACTTATATTGACAAGGATGGTAAACATTGTAAGATCGTTACTAGTGAAGGGCAGGTTCAATTACCTGAAGGAGCCCATTTTGCTTGTTTAGATGAATGTTTATACCCTAACCATGATGGTATTGATTTTTATCATCATTATAAAGAAGATATTAAGATGTTTGCGGAAATGGGTTTTAAAACTTTTAGAATGTCTATTTCATGGTCAAGACTATTTCCTCATGGTGATGAAGAGACCCCTAATCAAAAGGGAATCGAATTTTATCGTAGTGTTTTCAAGGAATTAAGAAAATATAATATTGAGCCTTTAGTTACAATTTGGCATTTTGATACACCTTTATATTTAATTGAAAAATATGGAGGATGGTCAAATAGAAAATTGATCAAGTTTTTTGATCATTATGCACGAACAGTTTTTACAGAGTTTAAAGGTTTAGTTAAATATTGGTTAACTTTTAATGAAATTAATAATACAATCATGGGATTAGGTTTATTCTATGAGGCTAAAGAAGAGGATTATCAACGTGCTTATCAACATTTACATCATCAATTTGTTGCAAGTGCTCATGCGGTTAAGATAGGTCATGAAATTGATTCCGAAAATAAGATTGGTTGTATGATTTGCGGTATTACAAGTTATCCAGCAACATGTGATCCTAAGGATGTTTTAGCAAATCGTCATCAATGGGAAAAATCAATCTTCTATTGCGGTGATGTCCAATGTTTTGGTAAATATCCGACTTATGCTAAACGTTTATGGGATGAACATAATGTTAAATTAGATATTACAGAACAAGATTTAATCGATTTAAAAGAAGGTACTGTTGATATGTATACTTTCTCTTATTATATGTCTTCTTTGATTACAACTCATGAGATTGCTGATGCAGTAGGTGGAAACTTTACAACAGGAGCACGAAATGAATATCTTCAATATTCTGATTGGGGATGGGCGTTTGATCCAGATGGATTACAATATTATCTTGAAATGATTTATGATCGTTATCAAAGGCCGTTGATGGTTGTAGAAAATGGTTTAGGAGCTTTTGATACAGTTGAGGAAGATGGAACAATCCATGATGATTATCGTATCGATTATTATCGAGATCATATCTTGGCTATGGATAAAGCAATTAATAATGGTGTTGATTTAATTGCATATACGACTTGGGGCTGTATCGATCTAGTTTCGGCAGGCACTGGTGAAATGAGAAAACGTTATGGTTTTATCTATGTTGATAAACATGATGATGGAACTGGAACGATGAAACGTAGTCCTAAAGATTCTTTCTATTGGTATCAAAAAGTAATACAAAGTAATGGTCAAGATTTAGATTAATTGAGTATTTAATTTTATAAGTAATGATTAACTGTATTGTCATATAAAGATGACGATACAGTTTTTTGCATAAATAAAAAGCATGGAAAACCATAAAATATAAGTATTTGTATTTTCATGGCTTTTATTGGATAATTATAAGTGTAGAATAAAACGGCTTGAAAGGAGATGGTTAAATTGAATGTGCAGAAAATTAGTGAAAAAGAAATTGTTATAGCACTGCTCGATGCTGGTATGGATACGGAAAAAATCAATGAATTTATTGAAAGTATTAACTCAGAATATTTTCAAAAAAGTAAAAATATTTTATTAAGCCAAAGAGCTGAATTATTATTAAAGATTCGAGATGGTCAAGAGAAATTATATTGTTTAGATTATTTAACTAGAACACTCAATCAGGCAGGAATATTTGATAAAAAATAATGGAGGAAAAATTATGATCTTAAAGGAAAATTATAAATTAAATAATGGGGTAGAAATACCTAAATTAGGGTTAGGAACTTGGGAAATTGCTGATAATAAAGTAGCTGATGCAGTAAAGAAAGCTGTTAAACTAGGGTATCGCCATATCGATACTGCCCAAGGATATGAGAATGAAAATGGTGTTGGAATTGGAATTAAAACTTGTGGTGTTGAGCGAGAGAATCTTTTTATAACAACAAAGATTCAAGCAGATTTTAAAACATATGAAGAAGCGAGACGATCTATTATTGATTCATTAAAGAGATTAGAGCTTGAATATATTGATTTAATGATCATTCATGCACCACAACCATGGACAAAATTCAGAGAAGAAAATCATTATTTTAAAGAAAATATAGATGTTTGGAAAGCACTGGAAGAGTTTTATAAAATGGGGAAAATTAGAGCAATCGGTTTATCAAATTTTGAAATCGTAGATATTGAAAACATTTTAAATAATTGTGAAATAAAACCTGCGGTTAATCAAATTTTGGCACATATTTCTAATACCCCATTTGATATAATTAATTATTGTCAAGCACATGATATTTTAGTTGAAGCTTATTCACCAGTAGGTCATGGAGAAATGTTAAAAAATAATGAAGTTAAATTAATTGCTGATAAATATGGGGTTACAATTCCTCAATTGTGTATTAAGTATTGTTTACAGTTAGATACCTTACCACTACCTAAAACTGCTGATCCAGGACATATGCAAAATAATGCGGATTTAGATTTTATTATCAGTGATGAAGATATGATGCTTTTAAAAAATATTAATAAAATTAAAAATTATGGAGAGTTTAGTGTATTTCCGGTATATGGGAAAATTTAACTCATAAAGAAGAAATTATATAAATGAAGGGAGATTATTATGGCAGCTTTAACAACGTTATTTCCAGTATTTTTTATGCTGGCACTAGGCTTTATCGCACGAGTAAAGGGATGGATCACACTTGAACAGAAAAATGGAGCTAATGCAATAATATTTAAAATTTTATTTCCTATTTTAGTCCTTAATTTGATGTGTACAGCAACGATTGAAACAGACCATATTAAAATTATTGGTTATGTTTTTGGTGTTTACCTTCTAGCTTTAGTTGCAGGTAAATTACTTGCACCACTTGCGGGCAAGAAATATGCTCATTTTTCACCTTATTTACTTACAGTAGTAGAGGGAGGAAATGTGGCATTACCGTTATATCTTTCTATTGTTGGAAAATCTAGTAATACTGTTATTTTTGATATTGCTGGAACAGTTATTGCTTTTATTGTTTTTCCAGTTTTAATAGCTAAAGAAGCGGCAACAGGTTCTTCGATGAAAGAGATGATTAAAAGTATTTTTACAAATTCTTTTGTTATTGCTGTGATTGTCGGTCTTGTTTTGAATTTTACGGGGATTTATGATTTACTGATAGCATCGCAATTTGGTGAAATGATTACAGGAACATTATCACAAGCCACAACACCGATCGTTTCAATGATTTTATTTATTTTAGGCTATGATTTAAATGTTGATAAAAAAACATTAGTACCGATTCTTAAGTTAATGGGAATTAAAATTGTTTATTATGCGATGGTTATTGCGGGATTCTTTATTTTATTTCCTGCCCAAATGGCCGATAAGACTTTTATGATGGCTCCAATTATCTATTTTATGTGTCCCACTGGATTTGGATTGATGCCTGTTATTGCCCCATTATATAAAGATGAAGATGATGCCTCATTTACAAGTGCCTTTGTTTCTATCTTTATGATTATTACACTGATCGTCTATACTTTGGTTGTTATTTTTATTGCTTAAAATAAGCGTGCTTTCTTATTGATTTAGAGGAGCTTTAAGATAAATAATAGTCCATTTGACCTTTTGATAAGAATATAAATTAAAAATTAGGAGAAAGATTGAATATGGAATATATACAATTAAATAATGGTATTAAAATGCCAAGTATAGGCTTTGGTGTATACCAAATTCCATTATTAATGACAAAGCAATGTGTCTTAGATGCTTTAGCAATTGGGTATCGACATATTGATACCGCAAGGAACTATGGTAATGAAAGAGAAGTTGGAGAGGCGCTTATAGATTCAGGTATTTCGAGAGCTGAAATCTTTCTAACAACTAAGATATATGGGGCTGATAGTTATCGTCAAGCATGTCAGTATATTGATGAAGCATTAAATAAATTACAGACAAAATACATTGATTTAATGTTGTTTCATTGGCCATCTGGAAATATAACAGAAACATATCGAGCGATGGAAGATTATTATAAGGCCGGCAAGTTAAAAGCGATTGGCTTATCAAATTTTTTTATTCATGATTTTAATACTGTTATTAGTTCATGTACAATAATTCCTATGGTCAATCAAGTTGAAGCACATATTTTTCATCAAAGAAAAGTTTTTCAAAAAGATATGAACCAATATGGAATCAAGCTTGAAGCGTGGTCACCACTGGCATGTGGAAAAAATAATATCTTTGGCAATTTAATATTAGAAAAAATAGCTAAATCACATCGTAAATCAACAGCTCAGGTTGCTTTAAGATTTTTAAATCAAAAAGGTATTGCGATTATACCTAAATCGATCCATAAAGATAGAATAAAGGAAAATTGGGAGATTTTTGATTTTGAATTAACAAATGATGAAATGAAAGAAATTGAATTATTAGATTGTGATTGTAGCTTATTTAGCTGGTATGAATAAGTAAATAATTTATTTAGCGGTAGTTAGAGAAGAATAACAAAAAAAGGAGGATGTTAAGAAATGAACCTTCCCTATCATGTCCAAATAAGGGAGATTCACTTCATTAGTCGTCCTTTTTTATAGTTTATTTGTAGTCACAATAAACACTGTTGATTGTATTATTTTCGATAACTAATTTACGTTGAGCTAGTTTGTCGATGAAATAACGATCGTGTGATACAAATAATAATGTTCCTGAATAATTTGAAAGTGCATCTTCTAAAATTTCACGAGTTTCAATATCAATATGATTAGTTGGTTCATCTAAAATTAATAAGTTGACTTTATGTTGCATTAAAATAGCCATTTTTAATAATACTTTTTCACCACCAGATAAGTTTCCTACTCGTTTGAAAACCTGATCTTGATAAAAAGAATATTTAGCTAGAATCCCTCTAGCCTCACCTTCCAAACAAGGATATTCATGACAAAATGTTTGAAGAATTGAATCATTGTTATTGATAAAATTTATTTCTTGAGGTATATATCCAATTAAGACTGTTTCCGCCATTTTTAACTCACCTTGATAATTATTAAGGTTTCCAAGAAGAGCTTTAATAAATGATGTTTTACCTGAACCATTATTTCCTAGTAGGACTGTTTTTTCCTGATAATAAAGTGTAAAATTCACTTTTGAAAATAAAGATAGATTATTAAAAGATATTCCAAAATCAATGACTTTAAGCACTTCTTTGCTACTGCGTTCACCCAAAAAGTTAAGTGGCAGTTTCTTTTTTTCTAATTGTGGTTTATCGAGGATTTCTATCTTTTCTAAACGTTTTTCTAATTCTTTGGCTTTTTTAAAGAATTTTTCATTATCACCTTGATTACCCCAATCTCGATAACGCTTGATAGAAGCTTTTATTGCTTCGATTTTCTTCTGTTGAGTTTTGTATTGTTCAAATTCTTGTAATAATAATCTTTCTTGTTCTTTTAAGGTGTATGAGTAATTACCGTGGAATAAACGATTTTCACTGTTATCTAAAAGAATAGTTTTATTAGTTACTCGATCCAAAAAATAGCGATCATGTGAAATAATCACAATAGTCCCACGATACTTATTTAAATAATTTTCTAGCCATTCTAACATTGTAATATCTAAATGATTAGTTGGTTCATCTAATAATAAGATATCAGGTTCAGTTAAAATTAATTGGGCTAAATTAATAATTGTTTTTTGACCACCGCTCAAGATAGCAAACGGCTTATCTAAAATACTATGCAATTTAAAGCCGGTAATGACTTTGTTTAGTTTTTCTTCAACTTCATAGCCGCCCAGGGCTATGTATTGATCTTGTATTTTAGCATATTTGTTTAATATCGCTTCATCGACATTATTATGCATCATATCTTGTTCAAGTGCTCGCATTCGTTGTTCAATAGCATGAATTTCGAAAAAAGATGACATCAGCATATCTTTTACTGTTATATCATTATCACTGATTGTTGGAATTTGTTCTAAATAGCCAATAGTAGCTTGTTTGCGAATAGTAATATTTCCTGTATCAGGGAATTCTTTTTTCATGATCATTTTAAACAGTGTAGATTTGCCACTACCATTTTTGCCTACAATTCCCACACGATCACCAGTTAAAATCTCAAAATTAATATCTTTTAATACTTGTTTATAACCAAAATTTTTATAAATTTTATGCATTCCTATTTCAATCATTGTATATTTGCTCCTTTATTTTATAAATTTATTTAAAATAAACAGAGCCTAAGATTAATAGGATCAGGCGATTGTTTCTAATCGCTTCGCACAGCTAGAGCATTATACTCTGATCGCCTAGCCTATTGATTAACAGACTCTGTACGAAGCACAGTGCCTTCGACTCTACGGCAAACATAACCTAGAATCATCATGACCACCTCCCTAAAATATTATTATTTTATTAATTCTATCATATCTAAATTATAAAAACACTGAATTAATAATGAAAATCATTAAGTATTGGATATTTAGTGATTAATATCGAAGAATCTATTGATAAATAAGAAATATATTTGTTTATGAAATCGAACTATAGTAGAATAGTGAAGAAGAAAATATTTATAAGAGAGGTACATTAATGAAAAGAAAATATCCTAAGGTCATTATATCTGAAGAAGGAGAAAAATGGCTTGATAAAGGTCAGATGTGGATGTATAGAAATAATGCTGTTAATATTGATGAAACAATTGAAAATGGAGCGTTGGTAGATATCATTACTACTACTGGCCGTTACCTTGGAACAGGTTTTATTTCTAAAAATAGTCACATTACGGTAAGAATTTTATCTAAAGATATAAATGAAATATTTGATCGAAACTTTTTTAAGCGAAGAATACAATTTGCTTATGACTTTCGCAAGACAGTAGAAAAAGAAAATTTAACTAATTGTCGTTTGGTTTTTGGAGAAGCAGATGAACTGCCGGGATTAACAGTTGATCGCTATAATGATATTTTAGTTTGCCAAATTAGTTCATACGGATTAGATAAAATCAAAGATATGATCTATGAAATATTACTAGAGGTTTTAACAGAAGATGGGCAAGATGTTAAAGGTATCTATGAAAGAAATGATATTAAGGTTAGAGTAAAAGAAGGACTGCCTTTAGAAAAAGGATATTGGAGAAATATTAATTTACCGACAACGACGATTATTAATGAAAATGGAATCAATTTAAGTGTTGATGTTGAAAATGGTCAAAAAACAGGTTACTTTTTAGATCAAAAAGCAAATCGTGTTTTACTTAGAAATATAGTGTATGGAAAAAAAGTTTTGGATTGCTTTAGTCATACTGGGGGCTTTGCATTAAATGCGGCTTATGGTAAAGCTAAAGAAGTGGTTGCAGTAGATGTATCACAAACTGCTCTTGATCAGGGATATGCTAATGCTAAACTAAATAATTTACAAGGATGTATTTCTTTTGTAAAAGATGATGTTTTTGACTATCTAGATAAATGTAAAAAGGGACAGTTTGATATTATTGTTTTAGATCCACCTGCTTTTACGAAATCGAGAAGAACGGTAGATCATGCTTATAATGGTTATAAGAAAATCAATATGAAAGCAATGAAATTATTAGGCAGAGGTGGATACTTAATTACATGTAGTTGTTCACGTTTTATGGAGACTGATAATTTTGAAAAGATGCTTCGTGAATCAGCGCATGAGGCTGGAGTAACCCTTAAACAAGTATCAGTTACTCAACAAAACCCAGACCATCCAATTTTATGGACAATGGAAGAAACGTCATATTTAAAATTTTATATTTTCCAAATTATTTAGATTGAATAGGATTTACGAATCGACTGAATAGGCTTTTAATTTTAAAGTTTAATAGTCGATTTTTATTTAGGAAAATAATTTAGATTTTTTTGAATAATATCTTATTTGTTGTGTATTGAATTTGGTTTGTTTCATGATTTTCCAGACCACAAGTATAAAGGGCGTTATCATGATTATCGTTCAATAATTGCTAAAGGAACTATCAAGTTAATTGATGGTAATGATGATTACAAAATTAAAAAAGGATATAATTTATTATCCACCTGCAACCATCGTGAAATTGTCCTTTTGGAAAGTAGAAAGACGATACTCCCAATATATATCGGAGTGATTGAATGTAAAATGAAGAATGTTACAGCGAAGTCTGAATTTCCAATAAGGTCAGTTGCAGATGTTCCATTTTTAGATGTATGATCATTACCTAAAGATGAAACACCATTTGATATAAGTGACATTATTGCGAAACGAAAAAATAATTTATTGTAAAAAGAGAAATAACAATTTTAGTTCTCTTTTTATCTTTATGTAATATTATCTTTTATCATATTTAAAAATGTTTCAGCACTTTTGGTAAAGAGTTGGTATTTTTTCCAAATTATTAGCATATTCGCTTCTAATTTTGGTTCAAGTGGTCTAAAGCATAATGAACTATTATTAGAATTAAAAATTTTATCTAAGCATAAAGCATATAAATTTCCTTCTTCAACTATTAAAGATGCATTAAATAATAAATTATAAGTTCCTACAATATTTAATTTCCTT
This sequence comes from Erysipelatoclostridium sp. MSK.7.34, assembly GCF_019041935.1. Taxonomy (NCBI): domain Bacteria; kingdom Bacillati; phylum Bacillota; class Erysipelotrichia; order Erysipelotrichales; family Coprobacillaceae; genus Thomasclavelia; species Erysipelatoclostridium sp. MSK.7.34. The sequence continues at coordinate 31,787 of NZ_JAHPYJ010000013.1, read as the reverse complement.
TGATTTCCACCAATCCATCCAGCTAATTCATTTTTTACCATCCCTTGATTTGAACAAAGAAGAGGTTTTCCACGTAGATCATCAGGGGTTATTTTGTCAAGTGATGCTAGAGTACTATCCCGCTTCATTAAAATCCCCCAAGCATTGCTATAAGGAAGCCTTAAATAATCGTACTTATTTAAATCAACAGGCTCAATAACGATTCCAAAATCTAGAACTCCAGCATCAATTTTTTCCATTACCTCTTCAGCTTTTCCACTATGCAAATGAAATTTTACATGAGGGTATTTTTCCAACATCGTTGCAATTGTCTTGGCAATCGGACGCATTCCTTCACTCTCACCACATCCTAGATAAATATCACCTGTTAATAGTTCTTCATTAGCTTTGACTTCAGCTTCTGCCCTTTCAACAAGTCCAAGAATTTCTTCTGCCCGTTTTCTTAAGATCATGCCTTCATCAGTCAAAGTAATACGACGTTTTCCCCGGATAAATAATTGTTTTCCTAATTCTTCTTCTAACTCTTTCATTTGTCTTGATAATGTTGGCTGCGTTACATGTAGATATTCAGCTGCCCCAGAAATACTTTCTTCCCTTGCGATGGTAAGAAAATATTGTAGTGTTCTAATTTCCATTAATATCACCCCATAGTTATATTATAGTACATTTATGTTTAACAAGTATAAAAAACTAGATTATAAATACATATAATCTAGAATTTATTTAATGAAACATATCTTTTTTGATGAAAATAATTGTGGCGATAATACAGGCAACTATTGCTAGTCCCGTTGGGAACCACCATTGTGGAAATGGTAAACCTGCAACATTCATTCCATAAAAACTGAAAATAATATTTGGAATAGCCATAACGATCGTAATAACTGTTAATACTTTCATAACAATATTCAGGTTATTGGAAATAACTGAAGCAAATGCATCCATTGTTCCTGATAAAATATTTGAATAGATATTACACATTTCAATTGCCTGATGGATTTCAATCAAAACGTCATCTAATAGGTCTTGATCTTCATCATATAATTTAATAGCTTTCCCACGCATAATTTTATTTAATGTTATTTCGTCCGTTTTTAATGAGGTAGAAAAATATACTAATGATTTTTCTAGTCCTAACATTTGAATCAATTCTTTATTTTGCATTGATTTGTGTAATCTTTGTTCAGTTCGAGAAGAGATCCGATCAATTTGGCGCAGATAAATTAAATATCGTTGAGAAATTCGTAATAATAATAGTAATAAAAATCTTGTTTTTAAATCAGTATTGACACCTTTGATCCGACCTTGTGCCATATCATCGATATTTAAGTTTTCATATAAGGAAATGGTAACAACGTATCCTTTCATGATCACAATACCTAAGGGCAATGTCGTATATTGTAACATATTTTTATCGTAACCATCTTCTACTTCTTCAGCACTAGGATAGTCAACGATTACTAGAGTCTGATTATAATCTTCGTCATAGTCGATATGCGAGCTTTCTTCAGCATCTAATGAAGATTTAACAAATTCCGGTAGAATTCCCATTTCTTCAATCAAATAGTTTTTTTCTTCTTCAGTTGGAGCAATAGCGCTGATCCAGCTGCCTGGTTCTGGTTTATCGATCTTTTTTGTTTCAGTTCCAAAAGTTTTGTAAAATTCTAACATAATAACCTCCACTTACAGGAGGTTCATGTTTATGCCTCCTGTTTCTCTATTTTATTTTCTTTTTCTTAGCGCACAATCGCTCGGGCACAGGGGACATAAAAACACCTTCTTTCGACGGTTAATTATATCACAAATTTATCAATTTTACCCCTATGTTTTGTTAGAAAATGATAAAAAAATAGTTAAATTTAATCATTAGATAAATTATCGCCAAATAATCTTCTAAATATTTCATTGATTATGAAATAATTCACTATAATATGTATATGAATCAACTAGACAAAAGTGAGCAAGAAATGTCGGGATGTTAGGATTGAAGATTTGTTATGATTGATTTGACAAAGGAGAAACACAATGAATTGGACTGATAGAATTAGTAACGCTTTAAAATACATTGAAGAGCATCTTAAAGAAGATATTAAGATTGTAGATGTTGCAAATGAAGCATATGTTTCAAGTTTTTATTTTCAAAAAGCATTTAGAATTCTATGTGGTTTTAGTGTTGCAGAGTATATTCGTTATCGAAGATTATCACTAGCCGGTAGTGAGGTCATTACTACGAATAAGAAGATTATTGAAATTGCATTAGAATATGGTTATGATTCACCAGATAGTTTTACTAAAGCATTCACTCGATTTCACGGAGTTACTCCGACTGTCGCAAGAAAAGAGCAATTGATGATTAAATCTTTTGCTCCGTTAAAAATACAGTTTACTTTGAAAGGTGGTTCAACCATGGATTACAAAATTATTGAAAAAGAAGTATTTACAGTCTTAGGTAAGGCAAGAAGGTTTGATTTTGATTGTGCATTTAATGAGATTCCTAAATTTTGGGGAGAGCATATGCAGTCCGCTGATAAAAAAGTGTGTGGTGTATACGGGGTTTGCATTGAAGATGAAAAAGATGAAGGATTTAAATATTTGATTGCTGATGAGTATGTTTTGGACAGTGAAATTCCAGATGGGTATGAAGTTTGTGAAATTCCACAATTAACATGGGCAGTATTTGCTTGTCATGGTGCTGTACCTAAATCATTGCAAGAAGTGAATACAAAGATTTTTTCTGAATGGTTACCAAATAATGATACATACGAAGTTGCTGAGCATTATAATATTGAAATGTATACACCGTGTGAGGACTATCCACGAGGCAATCATGATGAAAATTATTATTCAGAAATTTGGATTCCGGTAAAGAAAAAATAATTATTATATTTAAGTTATGATAAATTAAATCGTTATCATAACTTTTTCTTATTGATTGACGGATTTTATGATTTCCTTTACAATTAAGACATTGTTTTAAAAAGGAGACAATTTGATGAACAGAGAAAGATTATCATCACGTCTAGGTTTTATTTTATTATCTGCTGGATGTGCGATTGGATTAGGAAATATTTGGCGTTTTCCGTATATGGTTGGAAAATACGGTGGAGGGGCATTTGTATTAGTCTATTTATTTTTCCTAATCATATTAGGTTTACCAATCATTGTAATGGAATACTCAGTTGGACGCGCTTCTCAAAAGAGTATTGCTAAAAGTTTTCATGTTTTAGAAAAGAAAGGACAAAAATGGCACATATTTTCGTATGTCGCAATGGTGGGAAATTATTTGTTAGTAATGTTTTATACGACTATTGCCGGCTGGATGCTAGCCTATTTTGTTAAAATGTTGAATGGTGATTTTATTGGACTAAATCCAAGTGAAGTCAACAATGTTTTTGTCAGTCTTCAAGCAGATCCACAAGCTAGTATTTTTTGGATGATCTTGATTGTTGTGATCGGCTGTGGAATTTGTGCTGTTGGTCTTCAACGAGGTGTTGAAAAAGTAACGAAAGTAATGATGGGATTATTGCTAGGAGTGATGCTCTTATTAGTTGTGAAGTCTTTGAGTTTAGACGGTGCAATAAAAGGAGTTGAATTTTACTTAGTTCCAGATTTTAATTTATTGATGGAAAATGGAATCTTTAATGCTGTTTATGGTGCAATGGGACAAGCATTTTTTACTTTGAGTATTGGAATGGGGGGAATGGCTATTTTTGGTAGTTATATTGGTAGAGAACATTCTTTAACTGGCGAAGGGTTACGTGTTTTAGCGCTAGATACTTTTGTTGCAACAATGGCAGGATTGATTATTTTTCCAGCTTGTATGTCTTTTGGGGTGGATGCAGGAAGTGGACCGGGATTAGTTTTTGTGACACTGCCAAATATTTTTAATGTTATGGAAAATGGTCAAATTTGGGGTACCTTGTTTTTTGTTTTTATGAATTTTGCGGCTCTCTCTACGATTATTGCCGTATTTGAAAATATTGTTTCATTTTCAATGGATCTATTAAATTGGTCAAGGAAGAAAAGTGTCATTTTAAATTTTATTATTATTGTTTTTGGTAGTATTCCTTGTGCAGTTGGATATAGTGTTTTATCCGGATTTCAGCCATTTGGACCGGGGAGTGCAGTTTTAGATTTATTAGACTTTTTAGTTTCTAATGTAATTATGCCATTAGGATCACTTGTATTTTTGTTTTTCTGTACTCGGCGTCTAGGTTGGGGTTGGAAGAAGTTTATGACCGAGGCTAATGCCGGTGAGGGCTTGCATTTTCCTGAAAAAGCCAAATTTTACATTAGTTGGATTCTCCCCCTAATTGTTATTTTTATTTTTCTATTTGGATTATGGGAGAAACTATTCGCATAAAGATAATAATGGGCAACAGTTGCATCTGTTGCTTTTTTGATGTGGTGAAGGTGAGATATTTTTTTGTTAAGACAAATTAATAATTAAATAATCTAATAATATGATAAAATAGTCTTATAGTAATGGCATTAACTTAGGGTTTAGTTTAGATATTGTAGTAGAAATATAAGGAGAGGGACTATGAATGAAAAATTAGAACTATTGATTAATGAAGTAAAAAAGGCTGTATTAGGAAAAGATGATGTTTTAAAAAAAGTAGTTATTGCTCTATTAGCTAATGGACATATTCTACTTGAAGATATTCCTGGGGTCGGGAAAACTAATTTAGCGGTTGCTTTAACAAAGGCAATACAGTTAGATTATCAGCGGGTTCAATTAACCTCTGATGTTTTACCAAGTGATTTATTAGGGTATTCTGTTTATGATTTTGAAACAAAAGAAATGACTTTTAAAAAAGGACCGCTATTTACAAATATCTTTTTGGCTGATGAAATTAATCGGACGTCAAGTAAAACACAATCAGCACTATTGCAGGTTATGGAAGAAGGAATGATTAGTGTTGATGGGTTAACTTATCCAACTGCTAAGCCGTTTATTGTTATTGCAACACAAAATCCGTTTGGAAGTGCTGGAACACAAATGTTACCAGATTCTCAGTTGGATCGTTTTATGATGCGTTTATCATTAGGTTATCCTGATGAAATGAGTGAGATTGAAATTATAAATCGAAAAAAAAGTGGAAATCCAATTAATTCAATCAACCCAGTTTTATCGCCTCAGGAATTGCTCATGATGCAAGAAGCAGTTACTAAAATTCATTTAGATGAAAGTTTAGTGAAATATATTGTTCAAATCGTTCAACAGACAAGAATTCATGAAAAAATTGAATTAGGGGCTTCTCCTCGTGCTTCGATTGCATTGATGAAAGCGGCTCAAGCTAGTGCATATTTAAATGGTCGGGACTATGTTATTGTTGAAGATATTAACGAAAACTTATATGAAACCCTAAATCATCGGATTTTCTTAATGCCAAGTGTTAAAAAGAATCGTGAAAATTTTCAAATAATTATGGAAGATATCATGATGAAGATTGCACCAATTGCATATAAGTAGTTATGTTTCGCTATCGTCTTGCTTATTTGTTATTAATTGGATTTGGGGTATTTTTCTATATTGCTTTTGTTGGATATTTTTCATATTATTTTCTTTTATTGATTCTGATTTTACCAGTTTTATCACTTTTTTATTTAGTTATGAGTTTTAAATTTACTAAGCTGGATTTTGCTATTTTGAATCAAAAAGTTATTCAAGATGACTTTGTAAAGATTAAAATAATTAAGGATAATTTAGGGCTTGGAGCAATAAGGTTTGTTGTTGAGGATCAAAAGTATTTGATCAAGGGAAATCAAGACGGATTAACTTTAGTATTTAAACATTGTGGGGGAAGAAATTTTATTATTAATACATACTACCAATACGATTGTCTAAATCTATTTTGCATAAAAAAGAGATGCCATTATGAGATACCAATTACTATTTATCCAAAGAGGGTAGAATTAGATTTCAAAGAGTACGCACATCAACTACCACGAGTTGGTGACGAAGTTTATGCTGTGAATCGTAAAGGAGATGATCCTACAGAAATATATGATATTCACAAATATCAAGAGGGGGATCAGTTGAAAAATATTCACTGGAAACTTAGTGCCCGTTATCAAGATATTTTAGTTAAAGATAATGCGATGTTAGTAGGTGAAGTAATTAATCTGTATGTTAGTTTTGATGACAATGATGATCATAATGATTTAGTTTTTGGTTATCTTGATACCTTTTGTGGTTTTTTATTAAAACGACAAATTGGCTTTCTATTATCAAATAAGGAAATTAAAAGTATTCAAGAATATGACGAAATGTTTAAATATTTGTTATGGAATAAAGAGTATCAGTCAGATATTTCTAAACATAATTATGAGTTTGTTATTAGCTATAATGGAATCATGAAAGTGGAAGGTGGCCGCTGATGAAGTTATTAATTTATTTATTAGGAATTATTGGTTCAGTAGGCTCGTTAGTTTATTCTTTTAATTTTAGTTCGAACAATCATTTTATTTTTATTTCTTGTATTATAGTAGGTTTGTTAATATATTTGGGATTTAATTATATTCAAGGTAAAAAGAAGTTTGTTATCGGGAGTATTATTGCTGATGGAATCTTATTATTGATTCCTAGTACGATGGATTGTTTAACATACATAACTTCAATTATTATTTATAAGTATCGTGAAGTTTCTGTATATGATTTTAATTTTGAAAGTACGTATATTTTTTATGATGATCCCCAAATTTGTATCTTAGCTTTTTTGCTGATTTTTATCCCATTATTTTTATCAGCTGTAATTGCAATTGATAAACAAAAATATACATTAGCTATTTTGGCTTTATTACCAGGTGTTTTTATTGAATTATTATTTACGATTACACCACCATGGTATTTTCTAGCATGTTATGTTTTATATGTTTTGATTTTATTGATTGGTGCTTTGCAAAAAGGGGCTATATTAAAAATACCAATGATTATCATTAGTGTAGTTGCCATGGCAATAACATATATATCATTTCCAATAAGTACATATCGTCCTTCAAAGTATAGTTTGTTTGATAATGCCAGAACACCAATTTCAACTCCTGGAAATATAAAAGAGGAATACAATGTCAATAGCCAAGGGGATCGTCATTATCGTAACTCATTAGATTTTACAATTGCTGGTGAAGTGACTTTAAATAATTTCAAGATTCGAGGAATTGCTTATGACTTGTATGAAGATGGTAAATGGGGGACTTCTCATAGTCGCGTTGAAACAGAATGGTTTAAAAATAACCTAGAGAAGATTGCAAATATTACAAAGACTTCTCGTCAAGTTATTGAAGTTAATCAAATCAGTGGTTATAGTCAACGTAATTATACACCATACTTTATCATTAATGACGATATGACATATTATGGTGACCACTATGAGGGTAAAAACCCTCAAACATATGAGATGATTATACCTAATGATGATTTTAATGCTCTATTATCAACGATCGATTATAAAGCCAAAGGAGAATTATTAAAGGAAATAGCCGAGCGTAATGGAACACAGGACTACTACGATGAATATTTTGGACAAGGGAATGAAGATGATGAAAAATTAACATCAGTTCCTGAGGAAACAAAATCGATTATTGAGAATTTTTTAAAGCAGCATAATGTTATTGATAATGGTAATATTTTCAATTATATTACACAGTGTACAAATGCTTTAGCGGCTAATACTTCTTATACCTTGAGACCGGGAAATACACCTGATAATGTGGATGTTGTTGATTATTTTTTAAATACTAATAAGAAAGGGTATTGTGTTCACTATGCTTCAACATTAGCATTAATGTTAAGAAGTAGGGGATATCCCGCACGTTTTGTTGTTGGCTATCAAGTGCCGGGAAGTAAGAACAATGCTGGTAAATTGATAGTTAGGGATAGTAATGCTCATGCTTGGGTTGAAATTTATGATGAATATTTGGGCTGGATACCAATTGAAGCGACTCCAACAAGTAGTGAAAATCCGAATACACCAACTGATACAATTACTCCTGCACCTAACCAAGGTGATAAAACACCACAGCCAGTGGAGCCAGAAAAACCGAATATTCAACAAATTTCTCAAAATGATAGTTTTCAAATTCCTGTTTATATTTATTATTTAGCAGGAGGGATGATCTTTATCTTTATAGTTTTATTTCAAGCAAGAATTCGTAAAAAACGAATGTTTAAAGGAGCTGCTAATAGTAATCAAAAAGTCTGTTATTATTATTACTATTTAACTAAATTGAAAATTAATTGTGATGAGATAAAGACAATAATTGATAAAGCTCGTTTTTCACAACATCAAATATCTATTGAAGAACTTGAAATAGTAGAGCAGTTTTATCAAGATAAAACAAATGCATATTTTAAACAAGCAAATTTGTTCAAAAAAATCTATTTACGTTATTTAATAGCCGTTTTATAGAGCAAAGCACGCGAATTAATTGCGTGCTTTTGCTATAATTGAATTAAGGAGATAGGAAAATGGCTAAATTGATTAAAGAAACTACTAAAAGTGAACGAGAAAACTATCTTAACAAGCTTTTTGCATGTAAAAATGGGGACTGTGAAAATTGTGGAGTTTGTAAGATTTTTGCAGGTACTTCACCGCAGGAAGTTTATTATGATTATATAATAGGAAAACGTGAATTTTTGGAGATTAGTCAAACTTTTAATAGTCGCAAATAAAATACAGTGCTTATTAACTGATTGTAAGTTGCTAAAACACTGTATTTTTATATGCAATCCAAATAAGTTATTAAAGCTTGAAGTTTTCTAGTTTCGTTATTTCTAACGGAATAAGGGAATAATATTCATGATCTGATCCATATTCTGAAGACTTTTTTGTTCTAATAATATATTTTTTCTAATTGTAATAGCACTGCCCGTTAGAGCTTTTTGTAATTATAGGTTAATTGCTATTTGGTAGAATATTTACTGAATAGTGATGACAGATATCGAAGGCATTATAATAGTATAGGTGTAAATCTATACTGACAAAAGTCTTAGATAGTAAATGTGATTGAAATAATTAAGCTGATCTTTAAACTGTTTAAGTCGATTTTTTATCATATTTGATACATAGACTTTAATAAATTATATTTTAATCAACTATTTCATTAAATTTTTATCTTATTCTTGATTTATTAAAAATACTTTTAAAAGTCTATTTAAAATATTCTCTTGAGATGTTTTTAGGAAAGGAATTTAAGTTTAATTCTTTTATTATCTTTTTAAAGCCAGTCTTCTTTTAGGAAATAAAAAAGGTTTACATCAATTCAAATGATTAATGAATTAGAGAAACTATATCAGATTAAAACTAATAATTAGTCTGCTTTTGCATTCAATCGTATTGACAAAGAGAAATATGTGTGATAGATTTTATTCATAGATAAACTTGTGATTGGGAGATAAAACATCGAACGCGCTTGTAGAGAGTCTAGGGTGGTGGAAGCTAGATAGAGATGCGACTTTGGTAAATGGACCCATGAAGGCAAAGGGGAAAGAAGTAATTTGAGTATCTTTTGACGTTAGCTTACGTTACAAAGCAAAAATGTGATAGCATTTGACAAAGACCATAAGGTGGTATAGCAGATTTTAACATCTGTCCTTTTAGGACAGGTGTTTTTTGTTTAAATGTGATTTCGAAAGGGGAAGAAAAATGAGATTAGATAAGCGATGGTGTAGCTCTTTATAATTTAAAAGATAAAAACTATAAAGAAAAAGGGGAACATAAAAATGAGAATTAATAAACTATTTAAATTAATGGCAGTATCAGCTTTAACAATGACAGCTTTAACAGGATGCGGAAATAGCAGTAGTAATGGTGATGTAAAAGAGGTAGCGATTATTCAATATGTTGAACATACATCATTAAATACAATTAAAGATGCTTTTGATGAACAGATGGAGGCTTTGGGATATAAAGAAGGTGAAAATATTAAGTATACTTTTAAAAATGCTCAAGGAGATATGAACACAGCTCCGTCGATTATTCAAGATTTTAAATCTAGTAAAAAAGATTGTGTAGTTGCAATCGCAACTCCTGTAGCTCAAACAGCAGCTGAAATGTCAACTGATACACCAGTTGTTTTTGCAGCGGTAACTGATCCAATTAAAGCTGGTTTAACTACATCTCTTGAAAAACCAGATAAAAATATTACGGGAACGAGTGATGAGATTCAAGTTGAAATGATTTTAGAAAGAGCTTTACAAGTTAATCCGGATTTGAAAAAAATAGGAGTCATTTATAATAAAGGTGAAGTAAATTCAGTTACTAATATTGCTAAAGCAAAAGCTTTTTGTGATGATAAAGGAATTGAAATGATTGAAACAACTGTTACTGGAGTAAATGAAGTGCAAAGTGCAATTGATGTATTAACTAGTAAATGTGATGCAGTCTTTGCTCCAAATGATAATACTGTAGCAAATGCAATGGATATGGTAGGACCTGCTTGTGCTAAAGCAAAAGTACCTTTATATGTAGGCGCTGATTCAATGGTTCAAGATGGTGGTTTTTTAAGTGTTGGAATTAATTACGAAGATCTTGGAAAAGAAACTGCAAATATGGTTGATAAAATCTTAAAAGGTGAAAAAGTGGAAAATATTCCAGTTAAAGTATTTAAAGAAAATTTAAGTGTTTATGTAAATACAAAAGTATTAAAACAATTAGGTATTACTTTGCCTAATGAAATTAAAAATGATAAAGCATATGTAGAAATAAAGGAGTAGTTTTATGAATCAGACGGTTATTTTAGGAGCACTGGAGTTAGGAGGAATTTTTGCCATTCTCTCACTTGGTTTATATATCAGTTATAAAGTGTTAAATTTGCCAGATTTAACGGTTGATGGAAGTTTCGCTTTGGGATGTGCTGTTAGCGGGATGTTTACGATTAATTCAATGCCATATGTAGGATTAATAGGTTCATTTGTGATTGGTGCAGCAGCTGGGGTAGTTACTGGTCTATTAATTACAAAATTCAAAATTATGCCGCTTTTATCTGGGATTTTAACAATGACTGGATTATATTCAATTAATTTAGCAATTATGAATGATACTCCTAATTTATCACTGTTTGGTAATAATACTATTTTTAGCAGTTTTACTGCATTTGATCCTTATGGGAAAATTATTTTAATATATTTGATTGTAATTGTTATTTGTGTGATTTTAGATTTTTTCTTAAGAACTCAGCTAGGATTATCACTTAGAGCCTGTGGTGATAATGAAGATATGGTTCGAGCAAGCTCTATTGATACTGATAAAATGAAGATTTTAGGTTTAGCATTAGCAAATGGTTTAGTCGCTATGAGTGGTGCTGTATTTGCCCAACATCAAAGCTTTGCAGATATTAGCAGTGGAACAGGAATGATGGTAATTGGCTTAGCTAGTATTATTGTCGGAACAACATTTATAAAGAAAGAAAAAATTATTTTTCAGTTAGTTGCAGTTGTATTTGGAGCAATTTTCTATCGTGCAGTCCTAACAGTTGCTCTACAGCTGGGACTTCCTTCAGGATATTTAAAGCTGTTATCAGCAGTTCTTGTTATTGTGGCAATTGCTTCAACTAATGGAGCATTTAGAAGTAAGAAAAGGGGGCGCAATTAATGTTAGAATTAAAGGATGTATCAGTTGTTTTTAATGAAGGTACAGTTAATGAAAAAGTCGCCCTTAATAATATTAATCTTGCACTTGATAAAGGGGATTTTGTTACAATCATTGGAAGTAATGGTGCTGGTAAATCAACTTTATTTCAAGCTATTTCTGGAGCAGTTGATACAAAACGAGGAAATATTATTTTAAATGGTCGTGATATTACTTTTGAGCCTGAGTACAAGCGCTCAAAAGGGATTGGAAGATTGTTTCAAGATCCTTTAAAGGGTACAGCCCCAAATATGACAATTGAAGAAAATCTTCATTTGTCAAATCAAAGAGGTAAACATTTTAGTTTAAGTCTAATGTCTCATCGTCATCGTGAAGAGTTTAAAAAGGCACTGATGGAATTAGAGTTAGGTTTGGAAGAACGATTAGATTCTAAAGTTGGATTGTTGTCTGGAGGACAGCGACAAGCATTGACGTTATTAATGGCAACTTTAGTAACTCCAGATTTATTGTTATTGGACGAGCATACAGCTGCTTTAGATCCAAAAACGGCATTAAAGGTTTTAGAATTATCACAAAAAATTGTTGAAGAGCATCAGATTACTACACTGATGATTACTCATAATATGGAGGATGCCTTGAAATATGGTAATAAAACAATGATTATGAAAGATGGACAAATCATTGCAATGATTGAAGGCAAAGAAAGAGAAGAAATGACCGTAGAGGGCTTGATTCATTTGTATTCTACTTCTTCTCAAGAATATACGGATCGCGTATTATTGAAATAAAGCACCGTTATATAGGTGTTTTATTTTTAAATAAATTATAAATATAAGAAATAAAGGTATAATTTTAAAGAATTTTCTTTAAGTTATACCTTTGATTGTAAATATATTAAGCTTATTAAGTTATCGATCGTCATTAGGAGACAATAAGTAAAAGAAAAAATTAAAAGTCCTCAATCGACTCTAAATATAATTATATTGGAATTGATTATTTTTTTGATTTCCAATATTCAGTTATTGGGGCAGCTGGATTTTCTTCAGTCCAAAAGGCTTCGTGTCTTTCAAAATAACCAATAACCGTTCCAGAAGCATTTCTTACTGGTACAAAGAATTCCCGCTCTCCAGTTTTTCCATTAAGAACTTCAAACATCTCATTTTCACCAGCATCAGCTCTATTTAAAAAATTTTCTATTTTTTCTTTTTAATTTTCATTATGACAATTAAAAAGGCTGTTACCGATTTTAACTCTATTGCCATATCTTTGCTTAGCAGTTTTATTCATATATTGAACGATATGGTTTCTATCGACAAATACAATTTCATAAGCATAAGCGTCTAAAATACCAAATAATATTTCTTTTGTTAATTCCATTTTTATCACCCCGCTATTATATCTACTTATATTTTATCAAATAATTAATTTAATCATAGAAAAATATTAATATATTTTTTATTTAATGCATCATATTTTAGTATTTTGCTTTAAGATGAGACTATTAAATTCAATATTTTTTATTTATATGAATAAAATAATCATGAATGTTTAAAATAATTTGATTGACCACATGACACATGATTAAAAATATTTTTATAAAAAATAGAAAATTTCATTTTAGCTCCTTAAAAAACGGAGTTAAAAACCTTTGATATAACTCATATTATCTTTTTCTTTGGTATCATATCCTTGAGGTGATAACTATGTCTCATATAAAACGTAAACCTAAAAAGGATTCTATGATCGATCTTATTAATAAATACAGTCATGATCATTTAGCTTGTGTTCAATATTTCTTTAATATTAAATGGCCTACTGGTTTCTATTGCGATAAATGTGGCTGTACTCATTACTACTTCAATGAAAAAAGAACCCTTTTTGAGTGTGCTGATTGCGGTCATCAACACTATTTATTTGCTGGTACTATTTTCCAGGATAATAAACTTCCTTTGTTCAAACTAATCTTAGGATTGTACCTTTTCTTTTCTGCAAATAAAGGCTGTTCAGCGGTAGAACTCGCTTCTGAATTAGATGTCAATTATAAGACTGCATTAAAATTATGCAAAAAATGCAGAGTTTTAATGACTTTATCCAACAGTGAAAGAATACTTGATAGTATGTTTTATGAAGCAGATACTCTTTACATTGGAGCTAAAACATCAAATAAACCGAGGAATGGCAACTGAACAGCAGCCAGTTTTCATGATTTTATCAACAGATAAAGAAAATAAATACCCTAGATTTATCAAATTAGCAGTTATACCCGTAGATAACAAAGAATTCATAAACAAATTTTTCCATATGAAGGCAAAAGCATCAAAGGAAAGAATATTAAATACAGATGGAAAAACAACATTTTCAGATTTATCAAAAGACATAACATTAAAATCAGAGAAAATAAACTATGATGAAGATAATCACCGATTAAAATGGCTAAATATCATATCAGGAAATATTAAGAACAATATAACAGGAATATATCATGGTGTGACCAAAGGTTCATTACCGTTATTTTTGCATGAACAGGAATGGCGATTCAATCATAGAAACACAGGTAAATCAATCATGGAAAAAGTAAGTAAATATATAACAAAATCATTCCCAATCAATATGGAGAAACTATCACAAATTTTGGATTTATCCAAGTCTTATTTTTCACCATGTGTCTGATGGTCAATCAAATAAAATAATAAAAAATCGTAGAGTAAAGTACTCTACGATTTATAAAAAAAAGTGCGTAAGGATCAGCACTTTTTTATTTGGTCATAATTAATGACAAGTAATATTTTGATTTGAGAATTTATCGATCCAGCTTTTTTTTAGATCAAACGAAGAATGAACATAACGATCTAAAGTAATTTGTGAACCGCTATGACCTAAAATTTCACTAAGACATTTAATTTCAAAACCACCTTCAATGCACATAGTCGCAAAGGTGTGTCTTAGCATATGAAAATTAGCTTTTTTAATTCCGGCAGTTTTAATATAGTTTCTAAATTTTCGTTCTAAAGATCGTGGTTCAACAAACCTATCTGCTCTACCTGTTAATAAATAACAATCATCACTACTGTGAAATATTCTAAATAGCGAAATAAGATTACCAGGGATAGGAATCTTTCTACTTGAAGTAGAACTTTTTGGTGCTTCCTCGATTATTATTGTTTTTGGGGAATCACTATAAATATTTTTAATTCTTTGCATTGTTTTATTGACAAATATGTAGTTTTCATTTAAAGAAATATCTTTCCATTTCAAAGCGCATAATTCACCGATTCTAAGTCCAGTTGCATAGCTACTAAAACCCCAAATTTACATGGATCAATATCTTTTAGTAAAATTTGATTTAAATTCATAAATTCTTCTTTAGATAGTACTTTTTCTTTTTCTCTTTGTTTTTTAGGATAAATTATTTTAGTATTTATATTAATATTATGTTCGGATTCAATATATCTTATAATAGATTTAAACAAAGAAAGAATATCTTTTACTGTCTTAGGTGACAGTGGTTTACCATTTTTTCCTTCTTTTAATAATGAAGCAGTAAATAATTCAATGTGTTTTGTACTTAATTGATCTACTCTTATTTCCTTAAAATAAGGTAATAAATAATTATAAATTGTATTATAATATTTAACATAGGTGGGAACTTTGAATTTAATCCGATATACATTTAACCATTCAACTATATAATATCCTAAGACCTGATAATTAATATTTTGTTTATTTACTTTTTCTTTGTTTAAAGAATTACAAATATTATTTCTTTTTTGTTTTACTTCAGTATATGTGCTAGCATAAACACTTCCATATAGTTTTTTATTATTAGTACTTATTGCTTTAACATATCGGGCTTCCCATCTGCCATCTTTTCTTCTAAAAATATTTTCTCCTCTTCTTGGCATATATTATACTCTTCTTTCTTTTAGATTCTTTTGACCAAAAAAATGACTAGAAATAGTACTTAAATCTATTTAAAACATTAATTATTTGGTAAATAAATTTATAATTTAGTTTTATCGGTGTTTTTTGACAATTTATCCTATCATTTTTTGTTCGATAATGATAAAATGCTTACGTAACTATAGAATTTTTTTGTTCGTAGAGTACTTTAATATAAGACAGTTTTGTGACCAAAAGTTAGTTTATATTGTAAGGAGGATTATGATGAATTGGTATATTATTTTTGCAAATGATAATAAGATCAATGATCTTTTACTTTATTTTAATAATCATCCTGAGATGACTGCTTTTGTACCAAAAATTGAAAAGTTAATGAAAAAAGATGGAAAGAAGGTATTTGCAGAAGTGCCGATGTTTCCTAATTATATCTTTATTGAAAGTGAATTTAATTCACAGGAGTTTTATCAGATTATTGAAAGTTTAGAAAAAGATATGGATTCTACGATGAGAATTATGCAAAGTGATGAACAAAAAGTTTTATCATTAGCCAATAATGAAAAAGAACTTTTAGAATCGTTATTTAATGATGATCATTTAATAACCCGTTCAATGGGAACTATTACTGATTCTAAGTTAATAGTTCAAAAAGGACCATTAGTTGGTAAAGAGGAAATGATTAAGAAAATTGATCGTCATAAAAGAGTTGCTTTTATTGGTGATGTTTTTGGTAAAACAATGAAAGTTCCTTTGGAAGTTACAAGTAAAACATAGGAGTTGTTATGAAAGATAACTGGTATGTATTATTTGCATTAGTTGCAAAAGAAAATAAGTTGTGTTCAGTTCTAAGAAGAAAAGGTCTTGATGCTTTTATTCCAAAGATTGAATACTATCGTCGAGATATTAAAGGAAATACATTAAAAATGTTATTTCCAGGATATATTTTTGTTAGAAGTGAAATGAAGCAAAGTGATTTTGATAATCTGTTATATGAATTAGGGGAACAGAGAGATGGTTTGATTAAGCAGCTTAAAGATGATGGAGTTACAGCTTTAAGAGATGAAGAAATCGAGATGTTTAATAAACTACTCAATAGCGAAGGTATCTTAGAAATGTCCCAAGCATTTATAGAAGATAATAAAGCTAAAGTTATATATGGACCATTAATTCATTATCAAGATCATATTGTTAAGATTGATAAGCACAACAGAATAGCGGTTTTAGATATCGAGTTTTTAAATCGACATATCTTAGCTGGGCTTGAAATAAAAAGTAAAATTTAATAAATGTAGCTGGTTTACCGCACATTTTAATAATTTGAATATAGTTTCTTCTACTTGGGGTAGGGGGGAACTATATTCTTTTTTTGTACAATTTAACTGCATAAAGCAGTTTTTTATTATGGAGGGGAAATTAATATTAAGATTAGGACTTTTTCTATAAAGAGTTCTTTTTTGGTTACTCAAATTATTTTGATGAGGGAGATGAAAAAAACATGAAATTTAAACCTTTTGACAATAAGGTATGGTTATCTTCACCAACAATGCATGGTGAAGAATTAGAATATGTAAAAGAGGCTTATGAAACTAACTGGATGTCTACTGTTGGGGTAAATATCAATGAAGTAGAAAAACTTACCTGTGAAAAGATTGGAAGTAAATATGCAGTTGCTTTATCAGCGGGGACTGCTGCACTTCATTTAGCCATGAAACTGGCGGGTATCAAAGTATATGGTATGCCAAAGGTTGGATATGGTGCGTTAGAAGGAAAGAAAGTATTCTGCTCTGATATGACATTTGCTGCAACTGTTAATCCAGTAGTTTATGAGGGTGGTATACCAGTGTTTATTGATAGTGAATATGAAACTTGGAATATGGATCCAAAAGCGTTAGAAAAAGCATTTGAAATTTATTCAGAAGTCAAAGTAGTTGTTATTGCAAATTTATATGGAACGCCAAGTAAGTTAGATGAAATTAAAGATATTTGTGATAAGCATAATGCAGTATTAATTGAAGATGCAGCCGAATCATTAGGGGCTACATATAAAGGGCAACAAACAGGTACATTTGGAAAATATAATATTATCAGCTTTAATGGTAATAAAATTATTACGGGATCAGCAGGTGGTATGTTATTAACTGATGATTTAGAAGCGGCAAACAAAGTAAGGAAATGGTCAACACAGTCAAGGGAAAATGCGCCATGGTATCAGCATGAAGAAATTGGTTATAACTATCGAATGTCAAATGTAA
The DNA here is from genome assembly GCF_019041935.1 of Erysipelatoclostridium sp. MSK.7.34. NCBI lineage: Bacteria > Bacillati > Bacillota > Erysipelotrichia > Erysipelotrichales > Coprobacillaceae > Thomasclavelia > Erysipelatoclostridium sp. MSK.7.34. The sequence goes on along the minus strand of NZ_JAHPYJ010000013.1, from coordinate 14,044 downwards.
TAGCAGGTGTTGTTAGAGGGCAATATAAGTATCTTGATGAACACATTGCACAAAAAAAAGCGATCTATGAAAGATATAAAGAAGGTTTAAAAGATTTACCGGTAAAAATGAATCCATATATTGAAGATATTATGGAGCCAAACTTTTGGTTGAGTTGTTTATTAATCAACAAGGAAGCGATGTGTAAGCAAGTAAGCAATGATAGTGGTGTGTTATATATTAGTGAGCCAGGTAAAAGTTGTCCAACTGAAATATTAGAGGCGATTACATCTATTAATGCTGAAGGACGTCCGATTTGGAAACCAATGCATATGCAGCCGATTTATCGTTTGAATCCATTTGTTGTCAGAGATGGAAATGGACGTGCCAGATCAAATGCTTACATTGCAGGTGGTGTAGCTGATGTAGGAATGGATATTTTTACAAGAGGCTTATGTCTGCCGAGTGATAATAAAATGATAGTAGAGCAGCAGGATAGAATTATTGAAGTGATTAGAGCTTGCTTTGAATAGAAATATATTGTGGGAGAGATTATTGTGTCAAAGAAAAAAATAGTTGGAATTATAGCATCATCTATTATTGGTGGAACAGCGATAGTAACTTGGATTATGAAAAAGAAGGCGAAAAAAACAACTTATAAAGCTGAAAATATAGAAGCGATTCCGACACGTAAAATGGGATTTTATGAAAAATATGTTAAAAGAGCGATAGATGTTGTTTGTGCGTCTGTAGCAATTATATGTTTTAGTCCGTTGTATATAGGTGTTGCAATTCTTGTCAAATTCAAACTGGGAAGCCCAGTGTTGTTCACGCAGGATCGTCCAGGGTTGATTGGAGAAGATGGAAAAGAAACTATTTTTAAAATGTACAAATTTCGTACTATGACAGACGAAAGAGATGAAAACGGAGAGCTTTTACCAGATGAAGTACGTTTAACTTCATTTGGTAAGTGGCTTAGAAGTACAAGTCTTGACGAACTTCCAGAGGCTTTTAATATTTTAAATGGGACACTTTCGATTTGCGGACCACGTCCGCAGTTGGTCAGAGATCTTACATTTATGACAAAGGAACAACGTATGCGTCATACTGCAAAACCTGGGTTGAGTGGCTTAGCTCAGGTAAATGGACGAAATGCGATTAAGTGGGAAGATAAATTGAACTGGGATTTGAAGTATATAGAAAATGTGACATTGTTAAAAGATTTTAGCATTATATTAAAAACTGTAAAAACTGCGTTTATTAAGCAAGAAGGAATTACAGATGGAGATATGGCAACAGCAGAAGATTTAGGTGATTATTTGCTAAAAAGTGGAAAAGTAGATCGAGAAGAATATATTGAAAAACATACAAAAGCGAAAAAAATACTAAAAGGAGAAGTGGATGTGGAAGACAATATTGAAATAGATAAAATTCATCATGTACCTTTTTCAGTAGCTATTTCAGTATATAAGAGTGATAATCCTATTTTTTTTGATAGGGCACTTAATAGTATTACCGAAAATCAAACAATTACACCAAATGAAATTGTACTGGTTGTTGACGGTTCAGTAAGTGATTCGCTAAATGAGGTTATAAGTAAGTATGAAAATAAATATGACATTTTCAAGATTATTCGTTTGAAAAAAAATGGTGGATTAGGAAATGCACTAAAAATTGCAGTTGAAAATGCAACATTTGAATTGATTGCACGAATGGATAGTGATGACGTTTCTTTGCCTACCCGTTTTGAAGAACAATTAAGATATTTTCAAGTAAATCCTGAAATAGATATTGTAGGTGGAAATATTACAGAATTTATCGGAGAAGAAAATAATATTATTGGTCAACGTTTAGTTCCAGTATCTAATGAAGCAATAAGAGAATATATGAAAGAACGTTGTGCAATGAACCATGTATCTGTCATGTATAAAAAAACAGCAGTACAAAATGCAGGAGGATATCAGGATTGGTTTTGGAATGAAGATTATTATTTGTGGATTCGTATGTGGCTAAATGGAGCTATATTTGCAAATACAGGAAGTGTGTTGGTTAACGTTCGTGTTGGAGAGGAAATGTATCAGAGGCGTGGAGGCTCAAAGTATTTTGAGAGTGAAAAAGGACTTCAGGATTATATGTTGAAGAATAAGATGATTAATCATTCGACATATATAAAAAATGTAGCTAAGAGATTGATTATTCAAAAATTAATGCCTAACAAGCTAAGAGGTTGGGTATTTAGAACATTTGCGAGGAAAAAAGTATCATGAATTATGTAGAAGGTCTTGTCAGTGTTATTATGCCGACTTACAAACGTTCAGAAAAATTACTCAGAGCAATAGACAGTGTATTGAATCAAACATATAAAAATTTAGAATTGCTACTAGTAAATGATAATGAGCCATTTGATGAATATACGGAATTGTTGAAAAAAAGAGTAGAGAAATATTCGAATGATGAAAGATTCCGTCTGATTCTTCAGGATAAGCATATTAATGGCGCAGTTGCAAGAAATGTAGGTATTCGCCAGGCAAGAGGACAGTATATTGCTTTTTTGGATGATGATGACTGGTGGGAACTGAATAAACTGGAAGAACAGGTAAAAGAACTAAAGTCTCTTGATGATAGTTGGGGAGCGGTGTCATGCAAGTTTACATTGTATGATCAGAATGGAAATGTTATAGGAAAAACAAAGAAATATAGAGACGGATATATTTATAAAGATATATTAAATCTTATGTCAGATGTTGCAACTGGCACATTGCTTATGAGACATGACTATTTTGATACAACTAGATATTTTGATGAAAACTTGTTGAGACATCAAGATTTGCAGCTTTTAGTAGACTTTACATCAAAATATAAATTAAAAGAAGTAAATCAATATTTGCATTGTGTGGACGTTTCAGATACACAAAACAGACCAGACGCTCAAAAGTTAATACAATATAAAAAAGCTTTTTTTAGATCTATAAAGCCTGTGATGGATTCGCTAAGCGAAAAAGAAAGAAAATGTATTTACGCAATGCATAAGTATGAATTGGGCTATGTATGCCTGAAGAATGGAGAAAAATGTCAGGGGTTAGGGTATTGTAAAGCAGTATTGAAAAGTCCGAAAGCGTGTGGATTAGCACTAAAGAAAACCTTTCTGAAAATTATTCAGATATGTAAAAGATAATAAAAAGTAGTGTATAGTAGGAGCATTATGAAAAATATAGGATATTTTGGCGCAAAGCTTTTGTATAAACTAAAAAGGAATGATAAGGAAGTAATTAGTAGATACTTTAGAAGTTCTGGGATGAAAATTGGGGGAGGGTGTAATATATGTTGCAATATTATGACTTCCGAACCATATTTAATCTCCATAGGGGATAATGTTACAATTGCAGGAAATGTGACTTTTGTTACACATGATAATAGCATATCGAAAATAGATACAAGATATGCCAATTTATTTGGGTATGTTGAAATTGGAAATAATTGTTTCCTAGGGCAAAATGTAACAGTGCTGTATGGGGTAACATTAGCTAATAATATAATTGTTGCGAGTGGAAGTGTAGTGTGTAACAGTTTTAATGAAGAAAATATAATTATAGGTGGAAATCCTGCAAAAAAATAGGAAATTGGAATAGTTTAGAAGTTAAAGGAAAATGTTATGCTATGAAAAAAAGAGAAGCATTTGAAGCAGCGGAAAATAAAGAATATAGGAAATTTATAAAAAGGAAAAAAATGTAATGGAAGAATTAGTAAGTATTGTTGTGCCTGTGTATAACATGGGAAATAGTATAGAGATATGTGTCAATTCATTATTAAAGCAGGATTATGCTAATATTGAAATATTATTAGTTGATGATGGGTCAAAAGATAATAGTCTTGAGAAATGTAATAAACTAAAAGATAAAGATAATAGAATTCGTGTATATCATACAGAAAATAGAGGATCAGGGCCGGCACGAAATACAGGAATTGAAAATGCAAAAGGACAGTATATATATTTTCCAGATGCTGATGATCAACTTGAAGAAAATGCAATATCTATGTTAGTAGCTGGAATGCAAAAAGGAAAATATGATTTAGTTGTTTTTGGATATAAAAGTTTAGATAAAAATGGTAATACAGTACTTTTGAAACAGTATCCTGAAATGGAAAAGAAGGGGGAGGATGTTCGGCAAGATTATTCCAATTATGTTGCCTCAACAAGAAAGTACGGAATTCAAGGAGCACCATGGAATAAATTTTTTGATTTGTCTCTAATAAAAATGCATTCTATTGAGTATCCACCTTTAAGACGCCACCAAGATGAGGGATTTATAAGTCGATATATGTGTTTTTGCAATAATATACATTTTATTCAACCAATTCTATATATTCATAATTTGAATGATTTGAAAAAAGAGTGGGATAAGTATCCAGTGGATTATATTGATGCTGTAATGGGATTATATAATACTAAAAAAGAAACGATATTGACTTGGAATAAAAAAGATAAGAAAACGAAAACGATAATTGAACATGAATACATTTGTAATGTGATAAAATCACTTGAGATGTCATACTCTCCTAAAATGCATATGAAGTCAATTGACAGAATTCCATGGATAAGAAAGCAAGTAGAAAAAGCGGAGGTTTTAGATATTGATATTCCAAATACATTAGGACGGTACCAACGTATAGTACTGATGTTAATAAGAAAAAATCATATAAAGATGGCTTTAATAATTATGAGATTTAAAATAGAGGTTGAAAAAAGAGGGGCACTTAAGTTATTGAGGAGGTAGTTAATGGACGTATTAACATATGATGATTATAAACAAAAAATTCATTTAGATAACTTAGGTTTTATTTTGTTGATGCCGATATTAATTGATTTTTTGAGCGTCATTGTTCAACAATTTGGAATGTCCGGTTCATCGGTTATTACAATGGCACTTTATGGATTGTCGTTAATTGTTATTATTATTAAGCTTATTAAAATTGTGACAGTACATGAAATATTAAATGACATAATACTGTATTTTTTAGTGTTATTTCCTTTTGGAGTGAATTATTTCTGGTTTGAAAACACTAGAGCAGAATTAATATCACAAGAAATGCTAATAGTGTATTTATTTTTTATCTTGTTGGCTATATTTTCGATTAGAAAAATAAGACGGTGGGATCTTTTCTTTGAGGCTTTGATTAAACCGGGAAAGATAGCGATATTTTTAGCTGTATTTATATTATTATTTCTGGATTATGAAAAGTATTTAGTATATATGGGATTTTCATATGCGTTACTTCCATTTGTATGTAATTTTTATAGAACTGCACGTATAAAAAAAGAATTTAAGGAAAAGTTAATAGCTTGCATTTTTTTTGCTGCTGGAATGGTGTCGATTTTAGTTTTTGGTGCACGTGCTGCTGTTGGATTTGCATTTGTGTATATTATTGTTTTTGAAATCTTAAGAAATGATTTAACATTATCATTAAAAATTATTAGTTTAATAATTCTTCTTTTAATTGTTTGGATAATAAGTAGTAATATAAACGCGATTGCAGAAATGCTTGTGAAGATGGATGCGTTTAAAGATTCTTATCTTTTAAAGAATCTATTATCAGGACAACTTTTAGAATCAAATACCAGAGATATTCTTTACCAAGCTTGTTTGAACAGAATGTCAACCATGGGATTAGAAATAAGTGGATTTTTTGGTGATAGACAGTATTGTGCAGGATTCGCTTATCCTCATAATATATTTTATGAATTAATAATGAGTTTTGGATGGATTATTGGATCTATATTGATAGGCACATATGCATTACTATTATTAAAGGGAATTTTAACTTCGAAACCAGAAAAAAGAGAAGTGATGATTTTTATTATAATATCCATGTTGGCACGATATGTTATTTCTGGAAGTTACTTAGTTGAGGGTAAGTTCTGGGTAGCAACAGTATTGGTAATATCAATATCATTAAGAAAAGACAAGAGGTTTGACAATGAAGAATAAATCAAAAACAGTATATACAAATTTAATGTGGAGATTGCTTGAGCGATTTGGGGCGCAAGGAGTAACTCTTGTTGTTTCTTTAATTTTAGCAAGGTTATTAGACCCAGAAGCATATGGAACAGTTGCATTAATAACAATTTTTACAGCAGTTTTGAATGTTTTTGTGGACAGTGGGTTAGCGAATTCATTAATACAAAAGAAAAATGCAGATGATGTAGATTTCTCATCAGTATTTTATTTTAATGTTTTGATATGTTGTTTGTTATACATAATAATGTTCGTATCAGCACCAGCTATTTCAAGATTTTATAATAAGCCAGAGATTGTTCCGATGATTAGAGTGCTTAGTTTGACCTTAATTATTTCTGGTATAAAAAATGTTCAACAGGCTTATGTTTCCAAAAATATGATGTTTAAAAAGTTCTTTTTTTCCACATTAGGTGGCACATTAACTGCAAGTATTATTGGAATTGCCTTAGCTATATTGGGAAAGGGAGCGTGGGCACTCATTATTCAGAATATAACTAATTTATTGATGGATACAATAATACTTTGGTTTACTGTAAAATGGAGACCAAAACTTCTTTTTTCTTGGAAACGATTAAAAGGGTTGTTGTCTTATGGATATAAATTATTGTTAGTATCTTTAATTAATAATATATATAATGAATGCCGACAGTTAATAATAGGAAAAATGTATTCATCATCAGATCTTGCCTGCTATAATCAGGGAAATCGTTTCCCTCAGATTATAGTTCAAAATTTGAATACAGCAATCGATAATGTTGTTTTTTCGGCTATGTCAGCAGCTCAAGATGAAATTACTGAAGTAAGAAACATGACACGGCGTTCGATACGAACTGGAAGTTTTATTTTGGCTCCTTTAATGGTGGGCATGGCGTGTGTAAGCAAATCAGTTGTCTTGTTAATACTTACAGATAAATGGATAGCATGTGTACCATATTTGCAGATGTTTTGCATTATGTATTTGTTTGCACCAATCCAAACAGCAAATCTAAATGCTATAAAAGCCATAGGTAAAAGTGGAGTATTTTTAATAATTGACATACTGGAAATTGTTATAGGCTTAGTTGGATTACTTGTGTCAATGTGGTTTGGTCCAATATATATTGCTTTTTCTATGTTGGTTTGCACGATATTAAATTTATTTATTAATTCTTTTCCGAATAAAAAATATTTAAATTATGGAACACGAGATCAATTAAGAGATTTATTCCCCAATATATTATTAGCAGGAGTTATGGGGATTGTGGTATGTAGTATTAATTGGTTAGAATTATCACCTATAATTAGTTTGTTTATACAGATTCCGTTGGGAGGAATAATTTATATTGCGGGAGCTGCTATATTCAAGATTGAATCTTTTGATTATTGCTGTGGAATAATTAGAGGATTGTTGAATAAGAAGAAAGAATAAAGGATTAGATATGAGAAATAATAAAAAATTCTACTATAAGTATATACATTTAATGTATGGACATGATACAAAATTTAGTAAGTTGCTGTTAGATTTTATTTCAAATCCTGAAAATGGATTTGAAATAAATCAGCATTTATTTGTTACACCGTATAAAAATGTTTTTGATGATTTGAAACAGTATTCTAATGTGTTATTAGATGAATCGAATAAAAATTTATATAAAGTATATTATAAACATTGCCATCTGATTATTTCACATAGCGGTGAAGAATTGTATAGGATTTTATTAACTCCTAAGAAGATAAAAAATAAAGTTGTTTATAGATATTGGGGAGGTATGAGAATACTGCAATATGATGAAAATTCGAAAACATTTGGAGAAAGTTTAAAACTCAAAGTAAAAAAATATATATTAAAAAAGAGTTTTTCTGAATTTGCTGCAATAGGAATTGCGAATATAACAGATATTATTGATTTATCCAGAATATTAAAAAAGGATACAAAGTATTATCGTTTATCATATGCATCTAATGAATATTATGATACAGTAAACAAACTTAAACAAAAGTTAGACATAGAAAATGATATTAATAAAAGATATAAGAAAAGAGTATTATTAGGTCATAGAGGTACAGAAGAAAATAATCATATAGAGATTTTAAAACGGCTGAGTAAATATAATTCAGAAAACTTTGATATATTTATCCCTTTATCATATGGAGAAAAAAAATACATTCAAAATGTAGAAAATTATGTGAAAGAAAATTCTAAGGGAAATATCGTGATTATAAAGCAATTCATGAAATTCTCAGAATATGCGGAGTTTCTGTCGACAATAGATATTGCGATTTTTGATGGATATACATCTTATGCATTAGGAAATTTAGGGATAATATTATTTTTTAATAAAACTGTATATTTAAACGAAAATGGTGTAATTGCGAAGGCACTTGAAAGTGAAAATAATGATTATAAAAAAATTTCGGATATAGGAAAGATTTCTTTTGAAGAATTTTCAAAGCCAATGAAATATCCGGCAAATTATACTTCTGATTTATGTATTATTTCGACAGAAGAAAGAATAAAGAATTGGAATAAGTTGTTAGCAGATTTTAGTGATAAATAAAGAGAGGGAAATACATATGAATAATATACTGGTTACAAGATCTTCTATGCCGCCTTTTGATGAATATTGTGATGAAATCAAAGATATTTGGGATAGTCATTGGCTTACTAATATGGGGAGCAAACACAAAGAGTTGCAGAAAGAGCTAGAGAAATATCTGGACATTCCACATGTAGCATTGTATACAAATGGGCATCTAGCATTGGAAAATGCGATTGCGGCACTAAATCTTCCGAAAGGCGGGGAAGTAATTACTACTCCGTTTACCTTTGCATCAACGACACACGCCATTGTAAGAAATGGATTAGTCCCTGTTTTTTGTGATATTAAAGAAGATGACTATACGATTGATACGCAGAAACTTGAAAAGTTGATTACAGATAATACTGTTGCCATTGTTCCGGTACATGTCTATGGCAATATGTGTGATGTGGAAGAAATAGACCGTATTGCTAAAAAATATGGCTTAAAAGTCATCTATGATGCTGCACACGCTTTTGCTGTAAAATATAAAGGGATATCCTCAGCTTGTTTTGGCGAAGCTTCTATGTTTAGCTTCCATGCTACAAAGGTGTTTAATACTATTGAGGGTGGCTGTGTGTGCTTTAAGAATGATGCGTGGGTGCAGCTTTTGAACGATATGAAAAATTTTGGTATTCATGGACCAGAGGCTGTGGAGTTTGTTGGTGGAAATGCAAAGATGAATGAATTTCAGGCGGCGATGGGAATTTGTAACCTGAAACATTTGAATACCGAAATTGAGAAGCGTAAGAAAATAGTAGAACACTACAGAAGTCGGTTGGAGGGGGTGGAAGGTATCAAACTTTCTACTATCCAGAAGGATGTGGAAAGTAACTATGCCTACTTTCCAGTTGTTTTTGATGGTTATAAGTACACTAGAAATGAAGTATTTGAAAAACTGGCGGAAGTTGGTATTGGAGCAAGAAAATATTTCTATCCGTTAACGAATAGTTTTGAGTGTTATCGTAACTATCCGACTGCAGGTACGGAAAAAACACCGATTGCACAACACATAGCGTTGAGGGTTTTGACACTTCCTTTGTATGCGGATTTGGCTTTGGAAGAAGTGGATAGAATTTGTGATGTAATTTGGAGGTAATGTAATAAGAATGAATGTTATGCTAACATCTGTAGGTAGACGTGCCTATTTGGTTAAATATTTTAAAGAAGTACTCGGAAATGATGGAAAAGTTTTTGTTTGTAATTCAGATGATAAATCTATTACATTCAAATATGCAGATGAAAAGGTTATTTCGCCATTGATTTACGATAGCAACTATATTCTGTTTTTGTTGGAGTATTGTAAAGAAAATAGAATTGATATTGTTATTTCGCTATTTGATATTGATCTTCTTATGCTGGCAAAGCATAAAAAGCAGTTTGAGAAAATCGGTACTAAGGTAATTGTATCAGATCCAATCATTATAGAAGTATGCAATGACAAGTGGAAAACTTATAAATTTCTGATAGATAATGGTTTTCATGCGCCTATGTCTTTTTTGGATATGAATGAGGTTATTGAAAAGATTTCGGAGAGAAAATTGTCGTATCCGGTTGTAGTGAAACCACGATATGGATGTGGTTCTATCTCAGTTGCAATTGCTTATGACGAAGAAGATCTGCGCTATTTGACAAAGAAAGCAAATGAAGATATAGCAAATTCATATTTAAAATATGAGTCTGCAGTGACTAATGATAAGGTCATTTATCAGGAATGCCTAATAGGTCAGGAATATGGAGCAGATATAATCAATGATCTGAACGGAGAAACACAGAATGTGATTATAAGAAAGAAGTTGGCCATGCGATCCGGAGAAACCGATATTGCACAATTAGTTGATGAACCAAGCATCAAGGAGACATTAGTTCGTCTGGGAAAAATTACAAAACACATTGCTAATATGGATTGTGATATATTCTTGGTAAATGGTGTTCCATATGTTTTGGAAATGAACGCTAGATTTGGTGGCGGATATCCGTTTTCGCACATGGGCGGTTGTAATTTGCCGAAAGCAATTGTTGAATGGGCCAAGGGTGAGCCTGTAGATAAAGAAACCATCTCTGCTAGAACAGGTATTACAGGATATAAAGAAATTTACATTACAGAAATATAAAATGGAAGGGGATAAGTATGCAGGATGAGTTTAAGCTGATGCAATATAAAACACCGGTTGTTCAAATTCCAGATAAAGATAATAAGATTTATATCAAGAGAGATGATTTGCTTCCATTTTCGTTTGGTGGAAATAAAGTGAGAATCGCTTTGGAATTTATTGCAGATATGAAAAATCAAGGCAAGGATTGTATTGTAGGATATGGAAATTCAAGGTCTAATTTGAGTAGAGCATTGGCAAATCTCTGCTATCAGCTTGAAATTCCATGTCATATCATATCTCCAGCAGATGAAGATGGCACACACATTGATACATATAACAGTAAGATGGCATTGGCGTGTAATGCTGAGTTCCATTATTGTCGAAAAACAAATGTAAAAGCATCTGTCGAACGAGTGCTTAAGGAACTACGAGATAAAGGCCTAAATCCATATTATATTTATGGCGATTCAACGGGAAAAGGAAACGAGCACATACCGCTGTTAGCGTATGTGAAAGTTTATGAAGATATAAAGGCACAATTTGATTATATTTTTTTAGCGACAGGAACGGGTATGACTCAAGGGGGACTCCTTGCAGGCAAGGCAATACATGGAGGGGACGAGAAAATCGTTGGTATTTCGGTTGCAAGAAGTTCTATGCAGGAAACGAGTGTTTTAAAGAATTCATTAGAGTGCTTCAGTACTAGAGTTCAGAAAATTGATTACGGCGAAATAAATGTGCAGGACGAATATTTGTGCAATGGTTATGGCACGTATAATCGTCAGATTGAAAAGACCATTCATCAACAATTGACTTGTAATGGAATGCCGCTAGATCCAACATATACAGGTAAGGCATTCTGGGGAATGCGAGAGTATATCAAGAAAAATAAAATAGTTGGTAAGAAAATACTCTTTATCCATACGGGCGGAACCCCCCTGTTTTTCGATTATATGAATGGAATTAGACTGACTGAAGCTTCTAATAAAGAAGCCGTAGAAGAAGCGGTTATACGTTTGGAGAAGAGATTGGTGCCATCACTGACAGACAGAAAAATTAATATCTCTCAGTATTCCGAAAAACTGGCACAATATGGGAAGGTATGGATTCATTATGATATGGGGAAGCCTATATCCATCATTGCAGGATATTTTAATGATGAAACGACACGGACAGTCTATCTGTCGATGCTTGCAGTGGCAGAAGAATATCAAGGAAAAAGATTGGCATCTTCGCTACTATCTGAATTTGAAGATTATGCAATTAAGAATAAAATGAATTATGTGAAACTTGAAGTAAGAAAGCATAATTTGGTAGCTCGAAAATTGTACAGCAAGTTCGGATATAAAGTGATTGGTGATGCTTCGGATACTTCGTACTATATGCTAAAAAAACTCGAAAATCTTTCGGGGGGGGGCACAGAACTCTATCAATTTCTGACACGAATTGATAATCTTTTCCCGATTTCGCTATCAGACAAAGAATCACTTTCTGTTCTTTCTTCAAAACTGGAAAAATATGGAACGATTTCCTATGTTAAAGAACAGAATCGGATTGTTGCAATGTGTGCGGGATACGCAAATGACCTGCAAAATCGACGTGGATACATCTCGGTAGTAGCGGTGCTCCCAGAGTATTCCAATAAGGGATACGGAAAAGTAGCTGTACAGGGCTTTCTAAAAAAAGCGAAAAGCGCGGGAATGTTGGAAGTACATTTGTATGCGGATTCAGAAAATAGTTCAGCATTACATATGTATGAAAAGTTGGGCTTTTCTGAATGGCATATTATTAATGAATCGAGACAGAAAGATAAACATTTAATAAGAAAATTTATTTAATGGATTTGGAAAATATAATAAAATGATATGATAAGAAACACTATCTATTGTAGAAAATTCTTGTTATAGCTGAAATGGGAAGCACATTTCACAAGCAACAAATTTTAAAAGTAAGTATATGTCAAGAAAGAGACGATTTAAGAAATATTTAAAAACTATAAATGAGTAAACATAAGATATAAATGACAATAGGAGATTAAAATGAAGATAGCAGTAGCAGGAACAGGATATGTGGGATTATCTATTGCCACACTTTTATCTCAAAATCATGAGGTAATGGCAGTAGATATTATTCCAGAGAAAGTTGAGAAGATTAATAAAAGAATCAGTCCGATTCATGATGAGTATATTGAGAAATACTTAAGGGAAAAAGAACTGAATCTGACAGCTACATTGGATGCAGAAGCAGCATATAAAGATGCAGATTTTGTTGTAATTGCAGCTCCTACAAACTATGATTCAAAGAAGAACTTCTTTGATACTAGTGCAGTGGAAGCAGTAATCAAATTAGTCATAGAATATAACCCAGAAGCTGTCATGATTATTAAGAGTACTATCCCTGTAGGATATACTCAAAGTATTAGAGAAAAAACAGGATCTAAGAATATTATCTTCTCTCCTGAATTTTTAAGAGAATCAAAAGCGTTATATGATAATCTTTATCCATCTAGAATTATTGTTGGAACAGATATGAATGATCCTAGATTAGTAGAAGCTGCAAACACTTTTGCAGGTTTACTACAAGAAGGCGCTATTAAAGAAGATATCGATACATTAATTATGGGATATACAGAAGCAGAGGCAGTTAAACTATTCGCTAATACATATTTAGCTTTAAGAGTGTCATACTTTAATGAATTAGATACATATGCAGAAATGAAAGGATTAGATACCCAAAATATTATTAATGGTGTATGTCTAGATCCTAGAATTGGTTCTCATTATAATAATCCATCATTTGGATATGGTGGTTATTGTTTACCAAAGGATACTAAACAATTAGTAGCTAACTATCAGGATGTTCCTCAAGAAATGATGAGTGCGATAGTTGCTAGTAATAGAACCAGAAAAGATTTCATCGCTGATAGAGTATTAGAAATTGCTGGAGCATATGAAGCTAATGACTCATGGGATGAATCAAAAGAACATAATGTAGTTATTGGTGTATATAGATTAACTATGAAATCTAATAGTGATAACTTTAGACAATCATCAATTCAAGGTGTAATGAAACGTATTAAAGCAAAAGGTGCTGAAGTTATTATTTATGAGCCAACTTTAAAAGATGGTGAAACTTTCTTTGGAAGTAGAGTAGTAAATAATTTAAACGAATTTAAACAACAATCACAAGCTATTATTGCTAATAGGTATGACAGCTGTTTAGATGATGTAGAAGATAAAGTATATACAAGAGATTTATTTAGAAGAGATTAATCGTTATTATGATAATATACGCGTGATGAACGAAAAGAATATATATAGAAAGCAGTTAGTCCGAGTGTAAATAATTTTGTGTAAACTGATCCTCCAATGGTAGAATGAAATTAACTACCAAA